>DASWZP010000232.1:0-1924 GCA_036404395.1 Bryobacteraceae bacterium
TGTAGTGTTTGTCATCACCCATAGGAAACAATTCGGCCCAACGACATTTTTGTGGGAAGTAACGGCCCCCGACGTGGCGAGGGCGGCGCGGCCGGGCCATTTCATCATGGCCCGCATCGACCAGCATGGCGAGCGTATCCCGTTGACGGTAGCGGACTTCGACGCCGCACGCGGCACCGTCACGGTGGTCATCCAGGCGGTCGGCAAGACCACCTTTGAGATGATGACGCTGCGCGACGGCGATACCATTCTGGATTTCATCGGGCCGCTGGGGCTGCCCAGCCACATCCGCAAACTGCCGGGCACGGTGGTGCTGGTAGGCGGCGGCCTGGGCGTGGCACCGGTTTATCCGCAACTGCGCGCGTACAAGCAGATGGGCAACCGGACCGTTTCGATCGTCGGCTTTCGCAGCCGCGACCTGGTGTTCTGGGAAGACGAGTTCCGCGCCGTGAGCGACGAGCTGATCGTCACCACCGACGACGGCAGCTATGGGCGCAAGGGCTTCGTCACTCACGCGCTGGCCGACGTGCTGGCGCGTGTGACGGATGCGAGCGAAGTGGTGGCGATCGGCCCGATTCCGATGATGAAGGCCTGCGCGGAAACCACGCGGCCGTTCGGCGTGCCCACCATCGTGAGCCTGAATTCGATCATGGTGGATGGCACGGGGATGTGCGGATCGTGCCGCGTGACGGTGGGCGGCAAGATGAAATTCGCTTGCGTGGATGGCGCCGATTTCGACGGTCACCTGGTGAATTTCGACGAGCTGTCGTTGCGCCAGAAGCGTTTCGAGCGGGAGGAGAAGGCCGCGCTGGAGCGGTTCCGCGGCGAATCCGCCAAGCTGGCCAGCCTGCGCGCGCATGTCGAAACGGCCGGCGCGGTGATTTCGACCTGCGAGCTGCCGGAGCCCGAGGCCACGCCGCCGGTGCCGCTGGGGCCGAAGAATCTCAAGACCATCCCGCGCGAGCGGGCGCCCATGCCGCACCAGCCGGCCGAACTCCGCATCCTCAATTTCGACGAGGTGGCGCTGGGACTGTCGCTCGAAGGCGCGCTGCACGAAGCCGAGCGCTGCCTGCGCTGCAAGAAACCGCGCTGCGTGCCGGGCTGCCCGGTGGGCATCGATATTCCGGGCTTTATCGCGGCGCTGCAACGCAAGGACATCAGGCGCTCTTACCAGATTCTGAAAGCGTCCAACACGCTGCCGGCGGTGTGCGGGCGCGTCTGCCCGCAGGAATCGCAATGCGAGGTGACCTGCGTGGTGGGCGCCAAGTTCGAGCCGGTGGCGATCGGGCGGCTGGAGCGGTTCGTAGCCGATATGGCGATGGGCCGCGGCTGGGATGAACCTGCCGCGCAGAACGGCCCCGCGAATGGCGCGCCGAAAAAGCGCGCGGCGATTGTCGGATCGGGACCGGCAGGTCTCGCATGCGCGGGCGACCTGGCGCGCCATGGCGTCGCGGTCACCATCTTCGAGGCGCTGCACGTGGCCGGTGGCGTGCTGAAATATGGCATCCCCGAATTCCGCTTGCCGGACGTGATCATTGACGCCGAAATCGAAAACATGAAGAAGCTGGGCGTCGAGATCCGGCTCGACACCATCATCGGCAAACTGTTCACCATCCCGCAATTGTTGGACGAGATGGGTTACGACTGCGCGTTCGTCGGCACCGGCGCCGGGTCGCCCAAATTCGCCGGGATTCCGGGCGAGGCGCTCAACGGTGTGTTCTCCGCCAACGAATTTCTGACGCGCGTCAACCTGATGCGCGGCTACCAGCAGCCGCTCTACGACACGCCGGTCGGACTCGGCCAACGCGTAGCGGTGGTGGGCGCGGGCAACACGGCGATGGATGCGTTGCGCGTCTCGAAACGGATGGGCGCGAAGAGCGTGACGTGCGTCTACCGGCGGTCGCGACGCGAATCGCCGGCGCGC
>DASWZP010000233.1:0-6722 GCA_036404395.1 Bryobacteraceae bacterium
GGATCGCCGCCGCAGATTTCGGCGACCTTCTCCTCGAGCGTCATGCGGCTCAGCAAGTCGGCCACGCGCTCGTCGATGGTCAGCTTGGGATCGCGATACTTCGGCGCGGGCTGCGCGGCGGTTGCCGGCTGGCTCGACGCAGGAAACGCGAAGAGAAAGACAAGCAGCGGAAGCGCGAGGATGAAGAGGCTTCGATGGCGACGTGGCATTTCGTTTCTCCTGTTGGGCGGCGTGGCACTTTGGGCAGACGAGTGCGCCCCGGGCCCACTCGAATGGTTACGCAACTTTCGGCGGACGAGTTCCGCAAAGGACATGCAAATGAGCGCCAGCGACGGCGGCTCGCGAATTCACTATGGTACAACCGGGCGGTCAGGTTGGGAACCCTGAGTCTTGTCTCATGCAAGATGAGCTTGGAGCGGGTGTTGGTTTCTCATGCAAGATGAGCCTGGAGGAGGCGCGATCCGGCATGCTGGGGGTTGATCGTCAACATGCAGGCGGCAGAATGGTTGAGCTTGGAGCAGATCCGGGCGTTTTTGGAGGCCAGTAGTGAGGTCGGATTCAGGGGGCGTAATCGGGCGGAGATTTACGGTTGGGTAAATGAGACGTTGCGCGAGCAGCGCTATGAGGGCCAAGCCGCTGACGAAATTACTGATCGAGCAGACGAAATCGCGGCCGCGGCATAGCAATGACAACGGATTGGTTTAAGCCAAGAACGGCGCGGTGATCCGCAAGCATATGGGGTACGATCACATCGCCGCGCCGCACGCGGCGGCGGTGGAAGCCTTCTACCGAGAGACCTTCAATCCGTATCTGAACTTTCATCGGCCCTGCGGCGTGCCCGAGGAAGTCGTCGGCGCCAAGGGGAAGGTAAAGCGAGTGTGCCGGTGGTACGCGACGCCCTGGGAAATCCTGCGGCAACTGCCGGACCTGGCCCGGCACCTGAAAGGCGACCTGACGATTCACGAACTGGAACGGCTGTCGCGCCTCGAAACCGACACGGCGGCTGCCGCCGGCATGCAGGCGGCAAAGGAGAAACTGTTCACGAGCTTTGAGAGAATTGAGAATCCTCATCAGTGTTCATCTGTGTTTATCTGTGGCTCGAACTCAATTCTTCACGGTTTTCCCCGGAGCCACGGCGCCGCGCCGGCTCTTATAATGAAAATGCATGCTCCGCAAGCTTTCGCTTTCTTTCGCAGCCGTGTGCCTGAGCGCATACGGCCAGACTCAGACGGTCCCCAAAGGCGCACCCGTCCCGGCGCCGTCGGCTTTCGACAAGGCCACGTTTGAAGCCTACGTGCGCCACATGTTTGTCATGGACTCGCGAATCGGAGTCCAGATTTCCGATCCCAAGCCCGACGAAATACCCGGTTTCTCGGTAGTGACCGTGCGCGCGTCGATGGGCCTGCAGAGCCAGGACATTGTCTTCCACGTTTCCAAGGACGGCAAGAAAATCGTGCAAGGCGTTGTGTACGACATCGGCCATAACCCCTTCCAGGCGGAGCTCGACAAGCTCAAGACCGAAGGCGCGCCGGGCATGGGCACCTCGGGAGCCCCGGTCGCCATCGTCGAGTTCAGCGATTTCGAATGCCCCTACTGCAAGGAAGAAGCCAAGCTGCTGCGCGACAACCTGCTTTCCACTTACCCCACGCAAGTGAAACTCTACTTCAAGGAGTTTCCGCTCGAGCCCGTTCATCCCTGGGCGAAGCGCGCTGCCATGGCGGCGCGTTGCGTGCAAAGGCAAGGTCTGGACGCGTTCTGGGCCTTCCACGACTGGATTTTCGCGCACCAGGACCAGATCACGCCCGACAACCTGCGCGATCAGGTGATGGATTGGGCGAAGGGACAAAGCCAGATCGACGGCACGAAGCTCGGGCAGTGCATGGACAACAAGCTGACTGAGGCCGAAGTGGACAAGACCGAGACGCAGGGGCGTGACCTGGTCGTCAATTCCACGCCCACGCTGTTCGTGAACGGCCGGCGCATCGAGAAAGCGATCGACTGGCCTTCGCTAAAGAGTATCATCGATTACGAAATCGAATATCAGAAAACCGCGCACAACGCCGGCGACGATTGCGGCTGCGAGCTGAAGTTGAACCTGCCCGGCCAGCCGGAGCCCAAATCCACGCTCGGCCTGCCGGGCCAGAAATAGAGAGTCCGCGGCGCGCGCCATCCTTATCTCCGTCTCCAACGCTCGCCGGCCATATCCCGAGCTGCACGCAGAATCCTGAGAGCATCGGCATCCCGGAGCAACGTAATCATTGCCATGTTCTGGTCGTTCCATTCCGGCGTCCGGCATCCGCTCTATCCGTCAGTCCGGGCCACGCGGGCGGCGTCGGCCAATGGGCACCCGATGGCCCTATCGGGAACGTTTCAACAGCTCGCCCACGCCGCGTTGCGCCGCGTCGAACCGCGCCGCGCGGTTTTTGTGTTGCAGGATGAAGGCGATCCTCTGCTCACGGGCGCCCAGCGCGATGAGCTATGGGAACTGTTCCATGTGCCGGTCTACGTCCTGCTGCTGGATGCCAACCGCAAAATCTGCGCTTACGAATGTGAAGCGCACCAGGGCCTGCACCTGCCGCGGGATATCGGCGTCAGTCGAATTCCGCCGGGTATCGAGACCTCGCCGTGCGGCTGTGGCCGCCCGGGTCCGCGCCTGCGCTACTCCCATGCGCCTCACGCCAGCCTGGCCGTGGCCGGGTGAAAGCGGAGGCGTCAGAGGCGCTCACCGCGCGAGATCGAGAGCGGTCGCGGCCGCATCCTTCCCGCTCGCCGCCGGCTGGTAGCCCTGCTCTGCCAGCGCTTCCTCCAAGGCTTCCAGCAGCATGAGTACATTCCCGGCCGTCGATCCGTAGCCCATCAGCCCCATCCGGAATATCCGGCCCGCCAGCGGGCCGAAGCCGCCGGCGATTTCGATGCCGTGGCGCTCCAGCAAATACTGCCGCACTCTGGCGTCATCCACGCCCTCCGGCACGCGCGGCGTGTTGAGCGTCCATAGCCGATGGCCTTCCGGAACATGCATGGCGAGCCCCATCGCCTGGATGCCCGCCACAAACGCCAGGTGGTTGCGCCGGTGCCGCTCCCAGCGGTTTTCGCGGCCCTCCTCGGCCACCAAAACGAGCCCTTCACGAAGCGCGTAGAACAAGGTGGACGACGCGGTGTGATGATATTTGTGCCCGCTGTAATAGGTGTCCAGCAGCTCGAGATCCAGGTACCAGGATTGGACCGGCGTCTTGCGCCGCCGCAGCCGCTCGAGCGCGCGCGGCGAAACCGTCATCGGCGATAGTCCCGGCGGACAGCTCAGCCCTTTTTGCGTGCAACTGTAGGCGATGTCGATGCCGTTTTCATCCACCAGCACCGGCATGCCGCCCAGGCTGGTCACGCAGTCTACGATCGTCAGCGCGTCCACTTCGTGCGCGGCTTCGCACACCGGCTTGGCCTGGTTGTACATGCCGGTCGAGGTCTCGGCCTGCACCAGGGCCACCACCTGCGGGCGTTCGCGGCGGATGAACTCGCGCGCCTCCTGCGGGTCGAACGGCTCGCCCCAACTCTTGGCCAGCCGCGCCACCTCCGCGCCCTGCCGCCGCGCCATTTCGCCGATGCGATCGGCGAAAAAACCGTTGGTCAGCAACGCGAATTTGGTTCCCGGCTCGGTGAAGTTGGCGACCGCCGCTTCCATGCCGGAGCTGCCCGTCCCGGACACCGCCAGGTTGCGCTGGTTGGCGGTCGAAAAAACGTAGCCCAACAGCTCGCGGATTTCGCCCGCTACTTGAAAGAAGAATGGGTCCAGGTGCCCGACCACATGCTGCTGCATGGCCTGGTACACGCGCGGCGCCACCGGGCTGGGCCCCGGCCCGAATAGCAGGCGTTGCGGCGCTTCGAGCGGCGGATATTGCTGCGGCATAAACTTCAGTGTATCGCCGGGCTGGCGCGCGCGAGCAGGGCCGGGCCTGCCCGGCCCCTGCGAGTCCGTTGTAGGGGCGAGGCACGCCTCGCCCACGCGACGGAGCGACAAAACTCCATCGTAATCTCGAAGTCGCGAGCTGGAGCCTTCAGTGAGGCTGAGTGAAGCGCTACAGAGGAAAATCCTCACGCCACGCCGCTACCCGCTCCGGATCGGGCTCTTCGATAGGCGAGTGGTCCGGCGCCAGCGCGATGCGAATCAGTTCCCCGTGATCCAACCAGTTTAAGAAGCACCTCGAGCAGTCGTCGATCACCACGTTCCCCGGCCCGCAGTAGTAGTGCGTATCCATCCGCTGGTGGCACTTCGGGCAGTTGATGTGCCGGTTCAGTTCGTGCGGGTCGGGCGCGTGCGGAATGCCTGGCCCAGGCGCCTCAGCCTTCATTTCCTGTATTAACGCCAGGAACGTCTCCATCGGAATCAACATCCCGCGGCATCGCGTACAGTAGCGGATCCGCTCGCGCGCGACGATCGCGTGCATCAGCGGGATCGCACAGATCGGGCACGCTTCTTCGGTATCCTCGCCCAGCACCCGCACTCCCTCGTCGTTCTTTTCGGGGTAGTAGATGTTCTTGCAATATTCGCAGGCGAGGTCTTCCAGATCGCCTTCCAGACGCAGGGGCGCGCCACACGAGGGACAATTCATGACTGTGGTTTGCCGCACTTGGGACAGAACTTCGCGCGTGAGGGCATGGATTGCCCGCATTCGATGCAGAACTTCGACTCCGCTGCCGCTGCCGGCGCTGGCGCTTCGGGCGCCGCTTTCATCGCACTCATCATCGACTGCGCCATGGTCAGCCCCGCGCCCAGTCCCACGCCCACGCCGGCCGCGCCACCCGGATTTGCCGCCGCCACCGGTAACGACTGCGCCGCCTGGAACCGCGTATACCGCCCCAGGTCGCCGGCCATAGTGGCGCCGATGCGCTGGTCCAGCACCTGCTGCAACTCATCCGGCAGCGACACATTCTCCACCACGAACTGAGCCAGTTCCAATCCCAGGCCCGCAAACACCGGTTTCAGTTCGCCCGCAATCTTCTCGGCCAGCATGCCTTGGTTTGCCGCCATGTCGACGAAAGCCACTTCACTGGGCGCGAAGATGTCCGTCATCTTCGCCACAATCGTGTTGCGAAGCTGGCCTTCCAGATCGGAGACGTAGTAAGTATCGCGCGTGCCGCTCACGTTGCCGTAAAACAGCTTCGGATCCGCGATGCGGTAAGAATAGATGCCGTATCCGCGCAATCGCACCGCGCCGAATTCCTTGTCGCGGATGGTGATGGGCGTCGCCGTGCCCCAGCGCTGGTCCATCCGAAGCCGCGTGGAAAAAAAATAGACGTCCGACTTAAACGGCGATTCGAAGCCCTTGTCCCAGTTCATCAGGTCCGTCAACAACGGCAGGTTGCGCGTGGTGAGGGTGTACAAGCCGGGATGGAAGACATCGGCGATGCGCCCCTCATTGACGAAGAGAGCCATCTGCGAATCGCGAACCGTGAGCTGCCCGCCGTTCTGAATTTCCATATCCTGCATGGGATAGCGGTAAGCCAGAACGTCGTCATCGGCTTCGGTCCACTGGATGACGTCAATGAGCTGCTTGACCAGGAAATCTCGAAGACTCACAAAAGCCTCCCGAGCCCGACTCTATCATGGGGCTGAAACGCGGCCAATGCGAACTAAAGTTAATATGATCGTCTCGGTCGCTCGCGGGCGAATGGTACCGACTGTAAAGTGAACTGCTCTAACCGCCGATAAGAGAGGTGTATGCAGGATCATCGCAGGGAAGGCCGGATGATGTGCGCGGATATGGTGGAGGTGCATTGGGAGGACGAAAAAAAACAGCCGCAGAGGGCTTTGGCGCTGCTTGAGGATATCTCGCCCTCCGGGGCGTGCCTGCAACTGGAAAACGCCATTCCCTTGGGCACCGAAGTTCACTGGGACTTCCCCAAACAGAGCTTCGCCGGCCATGTGCGCTACTGCGATTACCGGGAGATCGGCTTCTTCGTGGGAGTCGAATTCTCAGACGCCTGCCGGTGGTCGAAAAAGGCCTTTAAACCGCTGCATTTGTTGGACTTGGAAAGGCTGGTGGCAAAGACGAAGAAATAATTGTGGCGCTGCAGATCCCCAACGCACCAGAGACGGTCATCGTGGTCGGCATCGGCTGGGCCGGGCATGCCCCGCCCCTACGGCCGTTGGGCGTTGTAGGGGCGAGGCATGCCTCGCCTGCGAATCGCGCGACCATCCGTCATCGTAATTGTGAAATGAACTCCTAAGTTAACGATTATGGGTCTGCCCTGGGCGCTGCCCCGCAGGTCCTTTGCAGCATTCCGAGACTGGAAAAGGAATGCGGTTGCGCGTGGCATGCTGGCAGCCGCGCCGGCGCTGCAGGCCTTAACCGGCGATCTCGACAGCCTTGGCCCAGGGACGCCCGAGTATCCAGACTGCCACCATGCCGGCCGCGAGATAGCCCACGAACTGGGTGGCGATGTACGCGAGCGTATAGGCGGCTGGGAAGCCGTACCAGTTCCAATACGAGACGTTGGTCGAAACCGCCGCCACGAGGCCGACAACGATCACGAACCCGATGCGCGATGACCTGCTCTCTAGCCGCGTCTGAGCGATCAGCCAAGTCAGCAGCAGAGCTTCGAGAAGCTCCGTCAGGAATTCGGTAATCAACTGGGCTGGCGTCAGGGCTTTGGCCCCGGGCGGGTGGTAGATCAGCAAGCCCGACGGATTGGCGGCCAACGCCTGTTCGTATTGGTGCATGTCGGCA
>DASWZP010000234.1:0-16554 GCA_036404395.1 Bryobacteraceae bacterium
GGTGAGTATACGTTAGCATATTAGGTGGGGAATGCCAGAAGCACCTGCAATACCAGCCAACTTGCGCAGAAAACGGCATCTGGCAAACGAGGCCATTTTGCATCTTCCAGAAAACACGAAAACGGTATTCCTGCAGTCGCCGGTCTCTGCGTAATCCGAGCGCTATTCCGTGCAAGTTGAGTAATCCTGCAAGTCCGTCTGAAGCATGCCCAGCCGACTTGTTTTCCAAACGCGTAATGCGGGCTGCTCGATGGCGGCCGGGGCGAAACATTTCGAAGCCGCTCAGCGGCAGCGCCGCCGCAACAGGCCAATACCCGCCAAAACGATGCCGAACAAGGCAAACGTGGCGGGCTCGGGCGCCGATGCAAGCGGCGCGCCCTCATCAACCTGCAGCGCCGACAATGCGATGTCATTGACCCGACCGCCCGTCCATGGATCCGTGATGGTCATGCTCGTGAGGTTGTAACCCGCCCAGGAGGCGGGCAAGGTGAAGGTCTGCGCATCCAGGCGTTGATAGTTGACCGAAGGATCGCAAGCGGTTGGGATGGCGCAGTTATTCCACCAATTCACCGCCGTAACCCCTGGATCGGATCCAGACAGACCGTTGGAATGGTCATCCGACGTGTTGTTGTTATAGTCGCGGATCGTATCGTTGCCGTACAGGTCGAATGTTATGGTATCGCCGTTGTTGTCGCCAAAACTTATGATGGCATCCTCCGACCCGTCCACACCATATACCAGATTCATCAGCGCGTTGACGGTGGTGTTGTCATTTATTGCCAACGAATCCGCTGCGAGATTGAGTGTAATACTCTGATCCCCCCCACTCGGACCGTCCGGACCAACAAAGACATATTGGCCGTTCCAATCGCCAAAGGTCAGGCCGCTGGCCGTGTTTCCGGCGGTCGGGGCCGCGGCGATCTGCGAGCCATTAATCCAGCTAGTCCAGGACCCGTTAAAGTACGACGCGAGGCTCACGTCCGTTATGGTGCTGGCGCACGCGGTGGGAGCGGTCAGGGCCGCCAAGGCGGCCGTCATGAGAATTAGGGTCGGGGCGACTCGCGCCGCCCACCTGCTGGCACTATTCGATGTAGTCAATGTCATCCTCCTGGTATTGTCAAAGCGCTCGCTGCGCCCCGATGGCACGGGGCGCGGCGTAGGCCGTCGTCCTTGAATATCCGTTGCCGCCGGGCGCATTCCTGCCCCCGGCAGGGCCTCTCATAGAGTGAAGCGACAACGCTCGGCGGAATGCATCAAAAAAGACCCTTTTTTGTCTCCTGGGCGGTTTTTGGCCCGAATTGGGCCGAGCCGGACATGTCCGGCCCCTACCGGTGGCGCGAACTCTCACTCGATCGGAACCGTCACCGTCAGCCCGGCGCGGCCGCCTTGCGAGAGCACCAGCGGCGATTGTTGTGACGCCGCGATGCCGGCGGGAATCGTGGCGTTCACTTGATACAGTCCGCTGAATCCCGGAGCGGCGCCGGAAAAGAACGGCACCACGCTGACGCCGCCGATGGTGAGCGTGACGGCGTCGATCACGTACGAAAGCGGCGAAGGCGGAGCCGGGTATCCGGCCACCAGCCGCGGCGAAACGTCGCCCAAGCCGGTGCAGAAAATCTCCAGCGCATCGCCGGCCTTGGCCGAGTTGCCGTTGCCGGCGACCACCCACGATTGATCGGGATGAATGATCAGAATCGCTCCGATCCCCTGGCCGGTTTGCGCCTGCGTGAACACGCCCGGCTGCGACGAAACCAGGTTCACCGGTTGCGGCGCGGAGACGGCGCCGTTGCGGGTCACCACGACTTGCAGGCTGGTATCTACCGCCAGATCGAAGGGCAGGATCGCGTTGATCTGGCCGGCGGTCACGAAGTAGAGCGGCAACGGCTCGCCGCCGATGGTGACCGACGTTCCGCCCAGCGCGTTGAGCCACGGGAAGGCCGGCGCGATGATGGCGCTGGTCGAATCGGTAAAGCCGGAGCCGAAAATGGAGACGAACGTTCCCGGCGCGACGGGCGCGGTGTAACTGGCGGCGTTCACCACGCCACCGGCGAAGACCACCGGCGGAGCCTCGCCCGCCGTCGCGACCGTCAATCTCACGGTGAGCAACTGGATCTGGCTGACCGCGTTCGGCGAGGTGACTTCAATCTGCCCGTAGTAATCGCCGGCCGCGAGACCGGAGGGATTGGCGGTGACCGTCACCGTGGTTCCGGTCTGCCCGGCGAGGACGGATCCGGTAGAGGGCGAAACAGACAGCCACGCGCCGCCGGAAGTGGTAGTTGCAGAAGCGGCCCAGTTTAGCGTGCCTTCGCCGCCGTTGGTGAGCACGAAGGTCTGGGTGGTAGGCGTGGAACCGGTGGCCGTCAGGCTGAAGGTCACGGACGTTGACGATAGGGCGATCGCCGGGCTGGCCGCGGGCTGCACCAGGCGGATGCGGCGATTCACCAGGTCGACGATATAAAGGTTGTTTCCAGAATCCAGCGCCAGGCCGGAGACCACTGCCAGCGATGCGGCCGTGGCGGGTCCGCCATCGCCAGAGAAGCCCCATCCGCCACCCGCGTAAGGGCCGATGATGCCGCTGGGCGTGACTTTTCTAACGCTGGCGGCCTCTCCGATGTAAAGATCTCCTGCCGCGTCGACTGCGAGCGCCCCTGGACCGTTCACGCCCGCCGATGCGGCCGCGCCTCCGTTGCCCGAATCGGTGTCCTGACCGTTACCGGCTACCGTATTGATGGTGGCTCCGGCCGGATCTACCTTCCTGACCCGGTTGTTGTTGGTATCCGCTATATACAGACTGCCGTCGTTACCGGCCGCGATATTGATGTTGGAGCCGAACTGGGCTTGGAGCGGCGCCCCGCCGTCGCCACTGAATCCGGGTACTGTGCTGCCTCCCGCCCAGGTGTTGATCTTCCCGTCGGTGGAAACCCGGCGCACGGAGTAGGCGGTAGGGGTGGTGCTGGAATACACCGCATCGATGATGTACACGTTTCCCGCCCCATCCACCGCCACTTGCAACGGGAAGTTGAAGTTGGCGGCGGTAGCCAGGCCGCCGTCTCCGCCGGTCCCAGGTCCGGTGTAGCGGTCGCTGCCGCCGCCGGCGAACGTCGTGATGATTCCCGTGGCCGCATTCACGCGGCGGATCCTACCGTTGCCTGCGTCGTCGATATATACGTTTCCGGAGGAGTCCACCGCCACGCCGTTGGGAGTGTTCAGAATCGCCGCCGAGCTTGGGCCGTTATCGCCAGCGTATCCCGCTTGGCCGCTTCCCGCCAGCGTCGTGATAGTGCCCGACGGAGTCACTTTGCGGACCCTGTTGGCGGTCGGATCGGCGATGTACAGGTTAGCCGAGGAATCCACGGCGGCAGACGAGGGCCTGTCCAGGCGCGACTGGATGGAGGGTCCGCCGTCGCCAACGGAGGTCACCGTTCCGGCGAATGTCGTTATGTCGCCGCCCACCACGAACCGGCGAACGCGGCCGTTATTGAGGTCGGCCACAGAGACAGCGCCGGAGGCGTCAACCACCACCCCGACCGGATTGCCGAAGGCAGCGCCAGTAGCCAACGAGCCGTCGCCGCCGAAGCCGGTCGTGCCGGTTCCGGCGATGGTGGTGATGATGCCGCTCGGGTTGACGAGCCGGATGCGCTGGTTGGACGTATCGGCGATATACAGGTTTCCGGACGCATCGAGCGTCACGCCTTGCGGCGCCGCGAGCTCTGCCTTGGTGGCCGGACCGTTGTCGCCGCCGTACCCTCCCTGATTGCTGCCGGCAACCGTGCTGATCATCCCGCTGGTCGAGATCTTGCGGATGACGTGGTTGTATGTGTCGGCAATGTACAGGTTGCCGGATGAATCGACCGCGATGCCCGTAGGAAACCAGAATGTGGCGTTGGTGGCTGGTCCGCCATCGCCGGCGAAACCAGTGGTGTTGCTACCCGCGATGGTGGTGATAATCCCCGTACTCGCCGTAACCTTCCGGATACGATTGTTGCCATAGTCCGCGATATAGAGGTTGCCGGACTTGTCCACCGCGATTCCATGGGGGCCGTTGAGCAAGGCTTGCGTTGCCGGCCCTCCGTCTCCCGCAAAGCCGCCCCCTCCCGCGCCGACGACCGTGGTGATGATCCCGTTCGTGTCCACCTTCCGGATATCCTGGGCGTCGCGCTCCGCTATATAGAGATTGCCCGACGAATCGAACGCCAAACCCTGCGGATACCCCAGCGACGCGCCGACGGCCAGCCCGCCATCGCCACCGCCGTTGCTCAGGCCGTTGCCGGCGACGACGGAAATCACGCCAGTGGCCGCCGAGACCTTGAAGACCATGGCAAAGCCGCTGTCGGAAAAGTACAGGTCGCCCTGCGCGTCGAAGGCGATGTAGGTCGGATTGACCAACTGGGCGGCAGTGGCCGGTTGGCCGGCGCCCGCAAACAAGGCATCGCTGCCAGCATAGGTGTTGATGGTGCCCGCAGTTCCGGTTTGGCCAGGCAGAGCCTGCCGGCAGAGCAACGCTGACAGCAGGAGCAGATATTTTGAGGCGTGTCGAATCGTCATAATGAGGCCTTCATATAGCGAAGCGGCGCCCGAAGGAAAAATGCCTCACGCCTGCCCGAAACTTTTCGAGGCGTTGCCGCGACTGCACACGGAACGTGGCCAGCTCCGGCCAAGTCCAGGTGGGGCCGCGGCGCCGTTCAACGCAGAAGCAGGTGGAACGCACGGCAGACTGCCGAATGCCGGCCCGAGCGACAAACCGGGTCCCGGCTTCGGCAGAGGATCGCAGCCGTCAAAGCTCGCAAGCCAGTGGCACCGCCGGCGCCAGACGACTTCGATGAGTGGCGTTACACGTCCTTCCTCTTGAAAACGCTCCTCATTGACAGGTTCGATCAGAGTGCCGACTGGGCGGCATGAGTTCGAAACGTGTCCAGACTGGGGAGCCATCTAAAGCCCGTTTTTCAGTGCATTTTGCGAGCGGTCCCAGTCGTGTACTCGAACGGCCCGGGAACTTTTGCGGGCGCTCCTTCGTATGTTCCTTTCCAATCGGAGGTAAGTGTGTCCAGACGCGCTCGGTTGTCCCTGTTGACAGCGGTTGTGCTGAGTTTTTCCTCAAACGCAGGCGCTCAAACGGCTCCTGCACCCACCAAACTCAAAGACGAAATGCGGATGCCGTGGCAGGGCGGCGAGCGAAACTTCCTCCGCCTCTGGCTGGTGGCCGGGCCATTCGCGTGTGGGCTGGAAACCGACTGCCTCAGCGGTCAAGGCGGGGAAGCCGGCGTTCGGCCCACCGACGGCCTGGAACTAAAGCGCGCCGATGGCACCAGTGTCAAATGGCATTCCCAGAAGAGCTGGGGCGATGTCACGACCTTCGACGATCTGACCGGCCCCAAAGATGGCGCGGTGGCGTACGCGTTCACCGAGGTTTCCCGTTCCAAAGCGGGGAAAGCCTTGCTGATGGTGGGAAGCGAAAATGGCATCCGTGTGTGGCTGAACGGGAAGCTGGTGCTGAGTGGGGATGGCCTCAGGTCCTTGACTCCCGATGAAGACCAGGTCGAAGTGGACATGAACGCAGGAGAGAACGCCCTGCTGGTCAAGCTGTCCGCGTCGAAGTCATTCAGCGCAAGGGTGCTCGAGGCGGGGACCGTGGTGGCTCGGAAGGCCGAAATCGGCCCCTCAATCGTCGAGCTTGTCCCCGATGGATTCACTCTCAAAACCGATATCGGCGCGGAACGACCGGAACTGGAGGCCGTAAAGATTGAGGTCATTCAGCCCGGTGGCAAGGCGGTGTTCAACACCGTGGCCCCGCGCGGCGCAACCGTGGCAATCGATGCCAAGAGCTGGCCGGATGGCCCTTACGAGGTCCGTTGCAGCGCCCACACCTTCACTGGCCTTCTCTACCTCGCCCACCTGCCCTGGTACAAGGGCGATTCGCTGGCAAAGGCCCGCGAGCTAGCTGCCACGGCCGCCAAGGCCAATGCCTCGCAGCCGGAGGGCTTCACGCTCAAGATGCTGGCCGAAATGGTGGAGGACCGCCTGGGATCGAAACTCAGCGAGGCCAAAGGCAACCCATGGCTGAAGATCCATTCTCCGCTGATGGAATACGACGAGATGATGTTGGAGCGGAAAGGCCAAACCGGCCGCATCCGCCCCGACGGCTTCGTGCGCCTGGCCTACCGGGACGAAGTGGATGGCTCACCGCAATACTGCCGCGCCTACTTGCCGGCGAACTACGACCCAGCCAAGAAGTGGCCGCTGGTGATCCAGATGCACGGCTACAACCCCGCCAATCCGGTCTACGTGCGATGGTGGGCCGCCGACAGCCGCTATGCGGGCATCGACACCGAGTTTTCCAATCACCAACAGGTGATCTACATGGAACCCCACGGCCGCGGGAATGCGTCGTACTTGGGGCTGGGAGACAGCGACGTGGTGCATGCCATCGCCGAGGCGAAGCGGCTCTTCAGCGTGGATGACGATCGCGTGTACCTCACCGGCGACTCGATGGGCGGGTGGGGCACCTGGGAAATCGCCAACCGTCATCCGGATTTGTTCGCCGCCATCGCGCCCGTGTTCGGAGGCTCGGACTACCACTCACGGATGACAGAGGAAGAACTGGCCAAGCTCAGCCCGCTGGATCGCTTCTTCAACGAAAAGGAGAGCACCTGGGCCATGGCCGACGGGCTGCTCAACCTGCCGATCTTTGTCCACCACGGCGACGCGGATCAATCCGTGAATGTGGAGTATTCCCGATGGGCCGTGCGGTTGCTCCAGCGCTGGGGCTACGACGTGCGCTATCAGGAGTTCCCGGGCCGCAGCCACGAAGCCCTGGAGAGCCAGAACGGGAACATGAGCATCGAGTGGTTCCTCGAGCACCGGCGCAACCCCAATCCGCGTCACGTGCGAATCCGCTCCGCCGAACTGCGCAACGCGTCAGCCTACTGGGCGCACGCGCTGCAGGGCGCCAGCCCTCTGGCCTTCATGGTGGTGGACGCCGAGGTGGTGGATCGCAACGTGATCCGCTTGGACACCGAGAACGTCCTCGACATCGCGCTGTCCCCTTCGGCGGTTCTGGTGGATCCGGCCAAACCCGTGAAAGTCGTCTGGAATGGCTCTGCCCAGGAGATGCATTTGAAGAACGGGGAGCTGCGGCTGACCGCGGCTGGATACAAGCCCGCTCCCGTTCACAAGAACCAGCGCCTGCCCGGCTCTATGTCGGATTTCACGGTGACGCCTTTCGCGATCGTGATCGGCACCATCTCGAAGGATCCCGAAATGGTGGCGTTGTGCCGCAAGAAAGCCGAGTCGGCAATCGACGCATGGCGCGATTGGCAAAAGCAGGAACCGCGCGTCTTTGAGGACGCCAACATGACGGACGCGGATATGGCGAAGTACTCGCTCCTTCTCGTCGGCGGGCCGGACGCCAATCGTGTGACGGCGCAGCTCGCCGCCAAACTGCCGCTCCGGATTGCAGCGGATCGAATCACCATCGATGGCAAGGATTTCACGGCCAGCGACGCCGCTCTGCAAATGATCTACCCGAATCCACTGAACCCTGAACGCTATGTGTGGATCGCCGCCGGCACATCCACGGACGGCATGTATTTCAGCGACCCGAACCCGCAGAGGCCCCCCGATTGGGAGTACCTCATCATGGACGGGCACATCCCCGCCTACAAGCAATCGGCTTCATCCCTCGAAACCAGGGTTGTGTCGGGGATCTTCGACTACAATTGGCGCTTCAGCGACGCTCTGGTTCATCCCGGAGACGCCGAGATCCGAGCCAAGGGACGCCAGCTCCACCGCCCGAAAGCGAATCTCACCGTGGATCCAAAGGTGTCGGCAGCCTATGTGGGCCGCTATCAGATCGAGCATGGCCCGCTACTCGAAGTGTTCCAGGACGGCAAGCGCCTGATGGTGAAACAGCAAGGCCAAGGCGACGCCGATGAGCTGCTGCCCGAATCCGAAACGGATTACGACGTTCCCAAGTACGGCGTCTGGATCAGCTTCCTCCGCGACGCGTCCGGCAAGGTGACGGGCTTGACCGGATATCAAGAGGGCAATTTCGAAGCCAAGAAACTCAACTGATAGGGAGAAGGCCGTTGCGTGCTGGAGATCTTGCGCGGCGTTTACCGCAGCGACGCTCTCTAAGATTCGGCGAACCCATGGAACCCTGCCATTCTGACTGGGGTCTAAGGTTGGGTAGGTCCTTATATGCGAGTAACGTCTGCCTCGGTCACCGCTGGCTTGGTTTGCCTGTTCGCGGTCCCGGCTGCCGTCGCCCAGCGGAATGCAGGCGCGATTTGGAATGACCTGCGGGCAAAGAACCCTCCTGGAATCGAGCTGTCGCTGCGATTGATCGATCCACACAGCTATCGCGAGGGTGAGCTGATCCGCGCCGAGATCAAGCTGCCCGGGGGGAGTCTTGCGCCTACACCACACCCGCCGCCGGAGATGTGGCAATTCGCCGGGCTGCTGCTCGATCCCCCTGCAAATTGTGGCTCGCTGGCCTCGCCTTGTCTTTATTCGATGCCTCAGGGGCACTTCATCACAGGCAATATTGGTTTGCTCAACGGCAACCCTTTTGCGGTTTCCCTGAATAACTACTTTCCTCAGTTGCGGCCGGCGCACTACAGCGCGGCGGTGCTGGTGCGCAAGCTGGTGGCGTCCAAGATCGTCTCCACCACCTACGGGTACGCCGACCCGCCGCAATATGCCGTCTCAAACACGGTGGAGTTCGAAGTGGTCGCCGCAACCGAAGAGTGGGTGAATCGGGCTATCGCGGCCAGCGCCGCCATGCTGAGCGCCCCCAACGGAAACACGTCCGGGAGCTACGCGCAGCGGAGGGCCGCCGCGGAACAACTCCGATTTCTGGACGTGCCCGCGGCCTGGCGCGCCTCTCTGACGCTGCTGTCCGCGGAGGAAGGCACGCTGCTCGAAGGGCTCGACGCGACGCGCGAGCCCATGCGCGTTTGTAAGTTGATGCAGGCGGCAGTTCCGGAGCCAACCCAGGTCGTATCGTCTTACTATTTGAATGCCTTGGCCCAAATTTGTGCGCGAGCGAATCTGCCACCGGCTCCTTCTTATACTCCGCCGCCGCCGGGTGAGAAGCCGCCGGAGCCCTCTCCAGAACAATTGCAGTATTGGAGCCGGCATCGCGAGTATGAGCAACGCGTGACCGGGGAAGCAGCCGCCTCGCTGGCGGCGAACCTGGGCAGAAAACAGGGCGATGCGAAAGCCATTGCGTTGCAGGCGCTGCTGGAAAATGCGCGGCAAATCCGCGAGAACGAGCCTGGGCGACCATTCCCCCCGTGGGTTCCGGTTGTGAAGGAGGAATTCGCGAGATCATTCGCCAAGATCGAGGGCTGGCGGCGGCGTCAGTTGCTTTCGCTGTATGCGAGCACGTTGCGAACGCCGGACGTGATTCCGCTGCTGGAATCGGTGCTGGACGCGTGGAAACCCGGTGACTACTACGAAGCCTCGCGCGAAGCGCTGCAGAGCTTGTATGCCATCGATCCGGCCCGGGCGCAAGCGCGCATCGTGGCGGAACTGGCGAAAGAGCGGACGTGGCTGGATGCGCCTCAACTGGAACTGCTGCCGGTGAGTGTTGCGCGGTTCACCGACGACACGTTGATCGAGGCGCTTGCCGCTGCGCAGCGTGGCGCTGGTTGGAATATACCGCTCAGGATGATGGCCCTGGCGAAGTATGCCAGCCGCGATGCTCTACCGCGCATCCAGGCCATTTACGAGTCCCAGGGGGACCGGTGCCAGCCCGAACTGATGGCCTATTTCGTGCGCTTCGACCCGGTATACGCCGATCGCGTGTTTCACAGCCACGCGTGGAACATCCACGTAGAGCCGCCTAAGTGCACGCTGGAATATTTCGAGCGCACCCCGCAAGTCGCCATGGGGCCGCCGTTGGAGCGGTATATGGCGGCGTACCTGATGCAAGGCCAGGTGCCCCTAAAAAGAACCGCTGCGCAGTCGCTGGGGCGGTTCGGATCACCCGCCGCAGTCGGGCCGCTGTGGGACGCGTTCCGCTATTTCCATGACTACTGGAAAGGGAAGCCGGAGGAATTGGATCGGAATGGCGCAGGGGTTCCGTTGGAGGTCGACCTGCGGAATGCGATCGCACGTGGGACGCATTGGTTGGCCACGGAGGCCGACCTGCGGACCATCGAATCTTTATGCATCTCCCAACGGTGCCTGGACGAGACCCGGCAGGATCTGCTCGCCTGGCAAAGGCCCCTGAAAATCGAAGTGGACGGTGAGTTTGGCGGGATTCGAGCAGCGGTGGCGCAGTACTACGGGATCACATCGATAGACGCTCTCGAGGAGAAGCTGGGCCAATTCCCGAAGGAGACTCAGTTTCTATTCGCCGCCCGCGGCGCTGACGCCGACGCGGCGGCCGCCCGCATTCGCGAATACGCTGCCGCCCACGGTCTGATTTTCGTTTCGCATTGATCGGATAACCGAACGCGGCCATTCTACGATCTGCCGGCCACAACGGACCCGCGGGCGCGGCCCCTACGCAGCGTCGGCCATCAGTTCGCCCTTTTCCAGGTGATGGACCCGCGTCGCGAATTGCGCGGCGTGCGGGTCGTGGGTGACCATCACGATGGTCTTGCCGAACTCTTTGTTGAGCCTGGAGAGAATGGTGAGCACTTCCTGCGCGGAGCCGGCATCCAGGTTGCCGGTTGGCTCGTCGGCGAGGATCAAGGCTGGGTCGGTGACGATGGCGCGCGCGATGGCCACGCGCTGCTCCTGGCCGCCGGAAAGCTGGCGCGGAAAATGGCGGAGGCGGTCTCCCAGGCCGACCAGCGTAAGCGCAGTCGTGGCGTGCTCCAGCCGCTCGGCCTTCTTGAGATGGGTCAGCATGAGCGGCAGTTCCACGTTTTCGATCGCGGTGAGCACCGGGATCAGGTTGAATTGCTGGAAGACGAACCCCACGTGCTCATTGCGCCAATGGGCGATTTCCCGGTCGTTCAATTCGCGCAGGTTATGGCCCAGCACGCGGATCTCGCCCGAGGTGGGCCGGTCCATCGCGGCAATCAGATGCAGCAGAGTGGACTTGCCCGAGCCGGACGGTCCCATTAAGGTCACGAATTCGCCCTTGGGAATCTCGAGGGTCACGTCCTTCAGCGCTATGACGTGAAACTCGTCGCGCAGGAATTCTTTAGTCAGGTCGCGGGTTTCGATGATTGGTTCGCTCATGGTTGGATTACACTCTGGCCACGTCCGTCGGCAGGATTTGGCTCATGCTTTCCGCCGCACTTTCTCACCGTCCTTGAGATCGGCCGGCGGATTAGCGATGAGATCCTCGCCGCCGATCAGTCCTTGTTCGATACGCACGCCTCCGCTCGAGGCCGCACCGACCTTCACCGGCCGCCGCACGGCTTTGCCATCCAACAGCACGAAGACCGCGTTGTCGCGGACGGCGGCCGCCGGCACCATCACCACGGGCTTGGCCGCGGCGCTCGAAGCCGCTTCCGGCTTAGCGTCGGAGAGAAATGCCACGCTAGCGTTCATCTCCGGCCGCAGAAATTCGTCCGGCTTGGTTACCTTGACCTTGATCTGCACGGTGGCCTTCTGGCGATTGGCCTCGGGCGAGATCTCCTTGATGAAACCGTCATACTTGCGGTCCGGGAAGGCGTCGGTAGTGACGGTTCCGTGCTGGCCGGAATGCAGCTTAGCGAAATCGTTCTGCGCGATGTCCAGCTCCACTTCCAGATCGTTCAAATCCGCCAGCGAGACCACGTAGCCCTTGGCGCCGCGGTCGCCCACGAAACTGGTGGTGACGAATTCGCCTTTCTCTACTTCCCGTTCGAGAATCGTGCCCGTGACCGGCGCGCGGATGATGGTGTTGGCGAGCGTGGTTTCGGCATAAGCCACCGAACCTCTGGCCTGCTCGACCTGCCCGCGCAAGGAGTCGATTTCCTCCTGACGCGGCCCCAGTTTGACCAGTTCGAAAGTCTTCTGCAGCGAATTCACGCGGTGCACGGCGCCGTCGTATCGGGTCTGCGCGTCATCCACGGATTGCTGCGGCGTCAGCCCTTCCTTGCGCAGTTTCACGGCGCGGTCGATGCTCAGCTTGGCATCGTCCATATCGGCCCTGGCGGATTCCAGATTGGCCTGCGCCTGCGCCACCTCTTCGGGGCGCGATCCGTGCATTGCCTCAGCCAGCTTGGCTTCGAGATTGGCCATCTGCCCCCTGGCCTGCTGCAATTGCGCCTGGTATTCGTCGTCTTCCAGGCGCACGATCACCTGGCCTTCCTGCACGCGGTCGCCCTTGTCGACGCCGATCCATTTCACCTTGCCGATGACTTTGGCGGCCACTTCGATGCGGTGCGCCGCCACGATGTAACCGGCCGCGTTTAGCACGATGCCTTCCGGCGCGCTGGCCGCGCTGATGGCGCGGACCCGCTCGACGTCAACTACCGGCGCGGCATTGAGCTTATCCGAGAAGAACAAGAACCACGCTCCGCCGAGAAGGAGCAAAACCAGGATTCCGGCGATGATCCAGCCCTTGGCCAAGCTCGACGGCTGGCTGGAGCTGCGCTGGCCGCGATCGATTTGCAGGCTCTTCAGTTCCGCATCCATACTTATTAGACTTCCCGTAGCGCGGAAAGAATCTCCTTTTTGGCGGCCGCCGCGGCCGGGAAAAGGCCGCCCACGCTGCCCAATGCGACCGCGAAAACCACGCCGGCCACCATGCTCCCTGGCGTGATGTGAAACGCGAAGGCCAATTGCGAGAAATTGGCTCCAACTTCGGTGGTGACGCCGTTCAGCGGCAACACCAGCAGGCAGCCGATCACCCCGCCCAGCCCGGCGAGCAGCACCGATTCGATCCAGAAGCTGGTCAGGATGCTGAGCTTCGAAAATCCCAGCACGCGCAGCGTCCCAATTTCACGCGCCCGCCGCGCCACCGCCGCATACATGGTGTTCATGGCGGCGAAAGAGCTGCCGATCGCCATAATGATGGCGACAAAGATGCCCGTGAATTCGATCGGCTCGGCCGATTGGGTTTGCAGGGCGAAGTAATCCGTTTCGAGCTGCGCCCCTAGATCGAGGCGCGTGTCGTCGCCGATACTGTTCACCAGCGCCTTCGCCGTGGCGGCGTCGGGGGCCTCCACCAGCGCCGAGCTCATATACAAGACGCGGTTCCAGTCCGCGGCCACCTGGTTGACGTCGCCCCAGATCTCGCTTTGCTGCGCGCCGCCCGCGGCGTCCATCACGCCGACGATTTCCCAATCGCTACGGCCCATCCGCAACTTCTTTCCAATCCGCGCGGCCGGGTACTGATCAGACAAGCTCTTGCCCACCACCGCTTCGTTCACGCCCTGCCGGAACCAGCGGCCCGCGATCAGCTTGAGGTTGTGCCGCATGGCGATCCCGGCGGGCATCACACCGCGGATGGTTACGTTATCGCCCGTGTCGCTGCCCTCGGCTTGCAGGCTGATGATGGTGATCAGCTCGAGCGAGGCCAGCGGCTGCCCGTCGCTCCCTGTGGCGATTCCCGGTTTGAACTTCAGATCCTGAAACTGCTCGCGCGTCACCAGGCTGGTCAGCTCGGAAGTGCCGCCCTTGCGCATCACAATCACGTGGCGCGGGTCGCCCGAAGTCTCGAGCGTGACGCGCAGCCCGTTCACCAGCGCCAACACCGCCAGCAGTACGGCCACCGTGAGCGCGATGCCCAGCGCGGTCATCAGCGTGGTGGTGCGGCGAACCACCAGGTTGCGGAGATTGTAAGAGAGAGGAATAGCCATCGGCGTCAGTCCGTGCTCCGCAGCGCCTCGACAATGGGAGCGCGCGACGCTCCCAAGGCGGGAACGAGTGAGCTGACCAGCCCGATCAAAGCGGCCAGCAGGATGCACACCGAGGCTACAGCCGGATCGAATACTCGCAGCGCCGGCAGAAAACCGCCCATCGGGCTGCGCTCCACGCCCTTCATCAATAACGTGGAAATGGCGTATCCGATGGCCCCTCCGGCGATCGAAATCGCCGTTGCCTCGCCCAGAATCAGCCACAGAATCGTGCCTGGAGTGAATCCGAGCGTCTTCAACACTCCCACTTCCCGCACCCGCTCGCGCACCGACATGGCCATGGTGTTCGCCGAAACCAGCAGAATGGTAAACATCACGGCAGCGGAAATCCACACCAGGAACATGCGCACGTTGCCGAGCAGCGAGAGGAACCCCACCACGAACGCCTGCTCGGACTCGGTCTTGGTCTGCGCGGTGGAATTGTGGAATTGAGCGTCGATCGCGTTGGCGATTTGCGAAGAATGCTGCGGGTCGTCGATCAGAACGTAGAACGTGTCCACCTGGCCGCGGCGCCGTTCGGGCAACGTCTGGTCGATGTACTCCTTGTTGAAGTACATCACGGTGCTGGCGGAGGGAGCGTCGAAAATGCCGCGCACTATGAATTCGAAATTGCCGGGGAAAATATCGCCCTGGATGGGAATGCGGTCGCCCAGGTGAAAGTGGAACGCGTTAGCCAGATCGCGGCCGATCACGCACGCCGTCCGCTCATGGATGAACGCTTGCTTCTGGTCCTCCGGAATGGTCCATTCTGCAAACAGTGGGAACAGCTTTTCCGGCTCTACGGAAAAGCGCGGAAAGTTATTGCGGGCTTCTCGCGCGTCCTTGTAGGTTCCCCCAAACCAGGTATCGATCATCGCCATCCGCACGCCGGGGATCTTCTCGATCTGCTGCTGATAGGCCAGCGGCAGGAATACTGCCAGCGAGACGCGGTTGCGCACCACCAGCCGCAGCGCCTGGTTGTCCTTCGGCTTGGCCAGCCAAAACGCGCTATACATGGCGATCATCACGCCCAGCAGGCACATGGAAACGCCGATGCTGGCGATGGTGAGCAGCGTTCGCCGGCGGTTGCGCCACGAGTTTCTCAGAATCAAAGGGAGGAATCTCATGCCTGGTCTAGGGTCTTTCCACTATAGCAATTGCCTTGGTAGGGCATGCTTTAGCTTGCCAACGCCCGCTTGCGGGCGGGGTTTTTTTTCGCAACTCCTCACCGCCCCGACGACCCAAACCCCCCAGCCCCGCGCTCCGATTCCGGCAGTTCCCCAGCATCCCACTCCACCGCTTCGTATCTCGCCACAATCATCTGCGCGATGCGGTCCCCGGCGTGCACCGTATACGGCTCGGCACCAGAGTTCAACAAAACTACGCGGATTTCGCCGCGATATCCCGGGTCGATAGTGCCAGGCGAGTTGGGCATGGTGATCGAATGGCGCAGCGCCAGCCCGCTGCGCGGCCGCACCTGTGCCTCGTATCCCGGCGGCAGCGCGATGGTCAGGCCAGTCGCGACCAGCCGCGGCACACCGGGCGCCAGCACGGCATC
The DNA here is from genome assembly GCA_036404395.1 of Bryobacteraceae bacterium. Lineage (GTDB taxonomy): Bacteria > Acidobacteriota > Terriglobia > Bryobacterales > Bryobacteraceae > Bog-375. Next base: position 15,343 of record DASWZP010000234.1, read on the forward strand.
TTCCACCGCGCGCAAGTCCATGCCGGCGTCTTCCTCCGGACCATGTGCGTACTCGGGCAGCACCGCATTGGGGTGAATGGGTTGGATTCGTATGCGCATTCCCCGCTATCATAACGTCTTGAACCACTCCAAACGAGTTGTCACGGTGGCGCCCATGCCGCCCGAAAAGTCGGCCTTCGCGCTGGCCCGCTACAGCCGGTCGCCGGATTCCATTCGCGACTCTATGGAATGGGTACGCACGCACAGCTCGGAGAAGTTCCTGGAAAGCTTCTACTTCCAGTATGGCCACGCCTCGATTGCCGATCTCGGCCACACCGTCGTGTGCTTCGAAGGCGTCTCCGAGCTGGCCGCCACCGAAATCGAAGCCGAGCCGCTGTGGGATGGCCAGGCGAAGTCGTCGCGCTACCAGGATTTTTCCAGCTCCGGCTTCATCACGCCGACGGAACTCGAAGCCGCCGATGCCGCCCGCTACCAGGCCGCCGGCGCGGCGCTGCTGGCCGCGTACGGCCAAGTGAACCGGCTGGCGTTCGACTGCCTCTCCGCCCGCCTGCCGCGCCCCGAAGAGATGAAGCCCGAAGCCTACCGGCGCAATCTGGCGGCGCGTGCCTTCGACGTGGCGCGCTATCTGCTCTTCTGGGGCGTGCCCACCAACGTCGGCCAGGTGGCCAGCATCCGCACCGTCGAGAAACAGATCCGGCGGCTCAAGGCGTCCGAATACGCCGAGCTGCGGAGCTTGGGTGAAGAGATCGCCGAGGCCTGCGCGCGCGAGCCCGATTGCCGATGGGATGAGAACGCCGCGTCAGAACCGCTGGCGCCGACTCTGGCGCGCCACGCCGAGCCGGACGAGCACGCGATCCGTTCGCGTGACGATCTGCGCCAGTGGGCCGCCCAGAATCTGCCGCCGCGCGCCCAGGCCGCCGAGCCGCCGCGCGTCGATCTGGTCCGCCCGGCGCAGGTGGCCGCCGATATCGTGGCGACGCTGCTCTATCCGGTTACCGACCGCCCCTTCCGCGAGCTCTACGAAATGGCGCGCGCCTGGAGCGAACCGCGCCGCGCCGAAGTCATCGATGTCGCACTCCAGTCCCGCACCCGCCGCGATGAAATCCTCAGCGGCTTCCGCGGCGGCCTCTACGCATACGACTTCGTCATCGATATCGGCGCTTACCGCGATATGCAGCGCCATCGCCGCTGCCAGAAATTCCGCCAGGAATA
>DASWZP010000235.1:0-2936 GCA_036404395.1 Bryobacteraceae bacterium
TCGCGGCGAGCGGGCGCCCATCGCCGGACGCCGTCCCATAGCGGTGGACAGCGACAATCTCGACCAGGTGCTCGCATCGATTTCGCCGGCGGTCCAGCTTCCGCAGGGCACGCTGCGGTTCCGTTCGATCGACGACTTTCATCCCGATCGGATCTACCGAAGTGCCTATGCTTTCCATAAGCTGGCGGAGCTGCGCAACCAACCCGCGCCCGTTCCGGCCGCGACTCGGGAAACAGCGCAGCCCGCCGCGCCCGCGACTCCGGCGTCGGGTCGCAGTCTTCTCGACAGCATGATGGCGCAGGCCGACGAAGAGCCGGCTTCCCGTGTGGTGAAGAAACCGGACGCGCTGGCCGAATTCGTCAAGAAGGCGCTCGAGCCTCATCTTGCCGCCCGCCAGGACCCGCGGCAAGAGGAATGGGCTGCGCGCGTGGATGCCGCGGCCGGCGAGCAGATGCGCGCGGTACTGCATCACCCGCACTTCCAGTCGCTAGAAGCCGCGTGGCGCGCGCTCGCCATGCTGGTGGACCGGCTCCAACCGGATACCGATCTCAAGATTTACGTGTTCGACGCGACGCTCGAAGAACTGATGGCCGATGCCGCCGCGCTGGAACGCTCCTTCGGCGGTTCTGCTTCAGCACCGTGGGCGCTGATCGCGGGCAATTTCGTTTTCTCCCGCTCTGCCCAGGATGCCGCCAAGCTGCGATGGCTGGGCCGCCTCGCCGCGTCGTTGGGCGCGCCGTTCCTCGGCGAAGCGGTGCCTCCCTCCGATGCGCCCGGTCCCGAGTGGCAGGAACTCATCCACTCTCCCGAGGCCCGCTGGATCGGCCTCGCCCTGCCGCGATTCCTGTTGCGCCTGCCTTACGGGAAAGATACTTCACCGGCCGAACAGTTGGACTTTGAAGAGATGCCGGAGAGCGTCCACGCGGATTATCTGTGGGGCAACCCGGCCTTCTTTTGCGCCTGCGTGCTCGGCCTGGCCTTTCGCGGCGATGGCTGGGAAATGCGTCCCGCGCGCCATCGGGAGATCGGCGGCTTGCCGCAACACATTTACCGCGCGGATGGCGAATCCGTCGCCAAGCCCTGCGCCGAAGTGCTGCTCAGCGACACCGCCGCCGAGTTTATTCTGGACAACGGATTCATGCCGCTCGCGTCCATGAAGGACCAGGATTCCGTCCTGCTCGTCCGCCTGCAGTCCATCGCCGATCCGCCCGCGCCGTTGTCGGGCCGGTGGGCCACGCTTTAGCTTGCCCGATTTCTCACTTACTCGCGCTGGCCAACAGTGTGTCTATCTTCGCGATGTATTTCTTGGCCCGCTCGGATTCCGGCATTTCGGGGTTGAGGGCGATGGTCTCGGAGAAATGCTTGCGCGCAGGAATCAAGCTCTCGACAGTTCCGGAAGCTTGCGCCTTGCTGGTGTACGCGAGGGCGAGACCGAAGTGGGCGAACGGATCCGATGAGTCGTACGTGAGGGATTTCTGGCAATAGGCGATAGCGCTGTCGAACTGATTGAGTAAGCGCTGGCTGTCGCAGAGCCCAAAATACGCGAGGCTGCGCAGGTCTTTCCACACATCGCGCTGCGCCGCGCGCTTCTTCTTTCCGAAACCGATCAGATAGCCAAGCACGTAATAGTTCATCTTGCCCGCCAGCCGGCTGTCGAAATCGCTGAGCTTCAGGTACTGCTGATAGGAGTCGGTGGCCTCCTGATACTTGCCGCTGAGCCGCAGGCTCTCCGCCAGCCAGAAGTGCGCCTCGGCGTTCGCGGGCGTGAGCCGAATGGCGTTGCGGGCCGCCTCGATGGAGTCCGCGTATAGCTCCTTCATGCGCAGGGCCTGGGCGAGCAGATACCAGGCGAGCGCGTCCTTCCGGTCGTGCTGCACCACGGTGTTCAACTGGCGAATGGATTCGTCGAGCGCGCCCTTATCGAGCAGCATTCCGCCCAAAGTAGCGCGCGCTTCCAGGTAGTCCGGATCGATTTCGATGGCCCGCCGCAGTGCCTTCTCGGCTTCGTCCTCCTGAAAGAGATCGCGGTAGACGCGGCCCAGATAGAGTGCCGCCTGGCTGTAATTGGGATCGGCTGCGAGCGCCGCCTGGAAGCAAACGATGGCCTTGCGGTAATTCTCCGGCGTTCCTTTGTTGTAGAGGTCCAGGCCCTTGTCGAACTGCTCCACCGCCCGGTGCGGACGGCGGCGCACGATCAGGATCTTCAGCGAGACGGTAGACTCCTGTCCCGGATATACGGTTTCCTCCCTTGGGCCGTCAGGTTCGTAGCCCAGGTGTACGCCCTTCACCGTGTGGACGCCGGGCTGGAGGCCGGGCAGGCGCAGGGGCGTGCCCTTATTGACTACTCCGGCGGACTTACCGTCCACGAACACTTCCACGCCGTCCATGTTGGTCTCGAAGATAAGTGCGCCGTCCTTCGGCGGCGGAGGTGTGCCGGGCGCCGCGCCCGAGGGAAGATACGCCAGCAGCATGTTCGGATCGAAGCTGCCGCGCTCCGAGGTGGGGTTCTGTTGCCCGTTGGTCACCTCGCGCACGTTGCGGCGGACATATTCGGCAAGTTCGTCGGCGGTCACGATGCCGTCGTGCGACTCGTCGGCCGCGCCCTCCAGTCCCTTGACGACATAGTAAGTGAAGATGCCATGCCCGCCGCCCCAATCGGCGCTCTCGAAGGAGCGCTCGCGGTCGCGGCTGGCGGTGAGCGAAAACAACGAGCTGCTGAGATCGAGCAGGTTGCGGCTGACCGCGGCACGGTCGGCTTCCGGTGTGATGGCGCCGCTATGACAGGCGTCGGTGATCAAGACCTTCCACTTAGCTTTGATGCGCGAGCCGATCACCGAGCCCAGCGTGTCCATTGGGTAACCGGTTCCCGTGATGTTGTGGGGATCCAGATCGTATGGCGCGAGATAGGCGTGGCCGTCGTATAGGAACCCATGACC
>DASWZP010000236.1:0-7266 GCA_036404395.1 Bryobacteraceae bacterium
GTTTTCACCAGCGTCAGCCACGCGCCGAGCGAGCGCCCGCTCTGTTCCTTGAGGCTCTCGCGCCAGTTGGTCACAAACGCAACGCTCGGATGCACGCTGTAAATGGAAGTGATCTTGGCCATGCTGCGAGGCAGTATAACAAAACACCGGGCAAGCTAAAGGGAGCTAAAGGGTGCCCCACCAACGCTTACACGAAGTAGCCCTTCACCTTGTCGAACAGTCCTTTTTCCGACGGTGCGTTGTTCACCGGCAGGCTCTCGCGCAACAGTTCGAGCAGGCGGCGCTGGTCGCGGCTCAGGCGGGTGGGCACTTTGACGTCGATATGGACGATAAGATCGCCGCGGCCGCCGCCGTTCAACACCGCGACTCCCTTGCGGCGGAACTTGAATTGCGCCCCGCTCTGCGTGCCTTCCGGAACCTTCAGCCGTTGCGGCCCTTCAAAGGTGGGCACGTCGATTTCGCAGCCCAGCGCGGCCTGCGCCACGTTGAGCGGAATCGTGCAGTGCAGGTCGTTTTCGTGACGCTCGAAGAAAGCGTGCTCGCGCACCTTGAGGAAAACGTACAGATCGCCCGCGGGGCCGCCCTGCGCGCCGGGCTGGCCTTCCCCGGTCAGGCGCAGACGCGTGCCGTCATCCACGCCGGCGGGAATGTTGATTTTCAATTTGCGCTGCGCCTGCCGGTAGCCCTGGCCGCGGCATTCCTGGCAGGCGTTGCGAATAATCTGGCCGGAGCCGGCGCAGGTGGAACAAGTGCGGCGCACACTGAGGAAGCCCTGCTGGTAGAGAATCTCGCCACGGCCGTGGCAGGTGGGGCAGGTGGTGGGCCCGCTGCCCGGCTCCGAGCCCGAGCCATGACAGTGTTCGCATGCCTCCATGCGCGGCACCTGGATGTCGGCGCTCATGCCGAACAGCGCTTCTTCGAACGCAATTTCCAGATCGTAACGCACGTCTTCGCCGCGCTGCGCCCGCGACCGCCGGCCTCCGCCCCCGCCGAACAGGTCGCCGAAACCGAAGAAATTGCCCAGGATGTCGCTGAAATCGGAGAACTGGCTGGGATCGAAACCGCCGCCCGCCCCGCCCTGCAAGCCGGCGTGGCCGAAGCGGTCGTAAGCGGCCCGCTTCTGCGCGTCGCTCAATACGCTGTAAGCTTCGGCAGCTTCCTTGAAACGGTCTTCGGCGGCCGCATCGTCCGGGTTGCGGTCCGGGTGATACTTGAGCGCCAGCTTGCGGTAAGCGCTCTTGATGTCTTGTTCCCCGGCATCCCGGCCGAGACCGAGAATCTCGTAATAATCTCGCTTGGACACTGGATTTGAGTTGGTTATGGCCGCACCGCAACTTTCACCATGGCCGGCCGCAGGAGCTTGCCCTTAAAATTGTATCCGCGCTGGTATTCGCTCAGGATCGCCATGTCGTCCGCCTCTTCGGTTTCCACGCGGTCGACCGCCTGGTGCAGATTCGGATCGAACCGTTGCCCCGTTGTATCAATCGGCTCCAGCCCAATTTTCTTGAGCGTCTCGATCAGCCGTTGATAGATCAGCTCGATGCCCTTGGCGTAGTCGCGGTCGGCGGTTTCCACTTTCAATGCGCGCTCGAAATCGTCCACCACCGGCAGCAGTTCCTTGATCAAATCCATCGCCGCAAATTGCAGGAACTCGGAGCGTTCGCGCTCTCCCCGCCGGCGCGCGTTGTCGAACTCGGCGCGGGCGCGGAGCATGCGGTCCTCCAGATCGGCCTTGGCGCCGGCGAGTTGGTCGCGTTCCGCGGTCAGGGCCGCGATCCGCCCCTCGGCGGTCTCCACCGGCAGATTTTCGTCCTCGGACACATCGGAAACGTTGGGTTCGGGGTTTGGAGTATCCACTGCTTTCAGCTTACCAAAGCCGCGCCAGCGCCCGCCGCGGTGATGCTTAGCGCCTGCCATGAAGTTACCTCAATCGATGCCCGGCCGCTCCCCCTGGTCGCGGCTCCGATGGCGCTCCGAGCCGCAACCAGCGCTAGAACTGCGCACTCTCAAGCGCCCGGCTGGTTTGGATGACGGCGGCCATCACGCGCGCGTACCGCATGCGCATGGGGCCCAGCACCGCTACCTTGGCTGGCAGACCGCTGGCCAGACGCACGGTCATGCCGATCAACGCCAGGTCCTTCATGGCCGGATGTGCCGATTCGAGACCCACCCGCACCTCCAGCTCGCCCGGCGGCAGCTCCAGGAAACGGTCCAGCAGGTCGATCAGCCGCTGTTTCTCCTCGAGCGCCCGCAGCAACTCGCGCAGCTTCTCCCGCGTCAGGTGCAGGTCCAGGCCCAGCAGATTCGAGGCGCCCTCCATGTGCACCTCGGGCGAGGTGTCCACATCCAGCAGTCCCTTGCTGCATAGCACCTGCAGCTTGCCCATCACGGCGTCATAGAGCGCCTTCTCTTCCAGCAGGCGGCGCAGCAGCTCGCGCCGCGCATCTCCCAAACGCCAGCCACCGAAATTCCGATTGACGTAATTGCGGATCGAAAGCAATTCGTCGGGCCGGATCGGATCTTCCAGCGTTACCACCCGGTTGCGCACCATCTGATCGCGCGTCACCAGAATCATCAGCACGCGCCGGTCGGCCAGCGGCAGCAGCTCGATCTGGTCCAACTCCTGCGCCAGCGGCGGAAGGGCGGCGACAATGCCGACATTGCGCGTCAGCTCGGTCAAAATCTGGCTGGACCGCTCCACGCCGGCCGCCACCGTGGGCAGCGTGCTGAATTCGTGGTGCAGCCGCTCGGCTTCGGCCAGCGCCGGCCGCGCCGCTACCAGGGATCCCACGTAAAAGCGGAAGGCTTTCTCGGTGGGCACGCGGCCGGCGGAAGTGTGGGGTTGCGAGAGGTAACCCTCATCGGCCAGCTCCGCCATCACGTTGCGAATCGAGGCCGGACTCAGGCGCTGGTTGCGGCTCCTCGAAATGCTGTGCGACCCCACCGGCTCGCCGGTTTCGATGTAATTCCGCACGATCGCATTCAAAATCTCGCGATGCCGGGATTTGAGCGGCTCGGTCTGCCTCATGCTGCCCTGTTACACTGCCCCTACTTCGATTCTAACCGTCTGAAAGTGAAGGGTCAACATGCCCGCGAATGTGCCAGCGCGGGAATGCGTTAGAATAGCCGTTCCGTTTCGCGAGGAGGCCAGCGGCGTGAGAGCCGTCAAAACCCTGCTGCGTCTGTTCAGCTATCTATATCACGGCTTGCTGGCATTGTTCCTGCTGCTGGTGTCCGCCGTGGCGCTCGCTTCCGGGGCTACCTCGCTCCATCTCGATATGTTGCCGTGGAGCGGCGCCACGCTGACCTGGCTCCTGCTCGCCGCTTCCCTCTTCGCGTTGGCCGCAGTGCTGCTGGCGATCACGCGCGCCATCTCGGCGCCCCTCTTCCTATGGAGCCTGGTTGTGGCCGGAATGTTGATCAGAGGGTATATCTTCAGCAGCTTCCGCTTTGCGCCCGGCGTCGGGGTGCACACCGCCATATACCTGATGCTGGGCTCGTGGCTGGCGCTGCTCGGCGCCTGGTTAGCCTTAGGATCAAGGCCACGGATGAACACGCATGAACACAGATAAAGCGCTTACTTTTCTTATCCGTGTTCATCTGTGTTTATCCGTGGCCCTGGTTTTTTCGAAGCTTCTCGATGTCGCCTCGGCTTCTGCCGCCGTGCTATCCTGAATTTTTCACGGTAGAGGTGCGGCGGCCATCAGTACGGCGGGTCGGGGCTTCGGTTGCGCTACGGAGATCCGCCGGAAAGGGACCGGCAAGAGTTTCCGCCGAAATCGCGCTGGGGGCGGTGCAGTTCCCGGCGGTTGGGGAGTCAGGCTAATACCGGCTCACTGTCACCCGTATCATGCGTAATGGCGGGTGGAGCGCTATCGGGATCGAAGACGCGCCGCGGTTTGGCCGCTGTCTCCTTTTCCTTTGCCTCCCCCGTTGGTGAATTGGATGGACGTATTTGCACTAACGCGGGCGCTGGTCGATATCGAATCGATTACCAACAACGAAGAGCGCGTGGCCCTGTATATCCGCGACTGGCTGCGCGGGCTGGCGGCGCGTTATGGCGGGCACGTCGAAACCATGGAGGTGGAACCGCGCCGTTTCAATCTGTTCGCGCAGTTTGGCGAACGGCTCGACGTCACGCTTTCCACGCATCTGGATACGGTGCCGCCGTTCGTGGCCTCCCGCGAAGACGAAACGTTTATTTGGGGACGCGGCTCGTGCGACGCCAAGGGCATCATCGCGGCCATGATTCACGCGGCCCAGGTGCTGCTCGAATCGGGCGAACGCCATTTCGGGATTCTCCTGGTGGTGGGCGAAGAGCGCAACAGCGCGGGCGCGCTCCAGGCCGCCCGGTCGCCGCGCGGCTCGCGTTACGTGATCAACGGCGAGCCCACCGAGAACAAGCTGGCGCTCGGCTCCAAGGGCGCCCTGCGCTATGAGCTCGTGGCGGCCGGGAAGATGGCCCATTCGGCGTATCCCGAACTGGGCGATTCGGCCATCCATAAGCTGGTGGACGCGCTGGCACTGATGCGCGCGATGGCGCTGCCGGTCGATCCGCTGCTTGGCGCCAGCACCTTGAACATCGGCACCATCCACGGCGGCCGCGCGCCAAACGTGGTCGCCGACGAAGCCAAAGCCGAAGTCTTGATCCGCCTGGTGGGCGATTCGAGCGAAACCAAGCAGGCGCTGGCGCGCGCCGCCGAAGGCCGCGCCGAACTGCGCGAGGTGCTCGAAATTCCCGCCATTCGCCTCAACCCGCTGGACGGCATTCCCACCACCGTGGTCGCGTTCACCACCGATATCCCGGCGTTGAGCGGCCAGTGGGGCGAACCCTTTCTGATCGGCCCCGGTTCCATCCATTCCGCGCACACGAATGACGAGCGCGTGGCGAAGGCGCAACTGAGCGAAGCCGTCGAAATCTACATCCGAATGGTAAAGGAATTATGCAAACGCGCATCGAAGTAGGCATCCTGGGCGCCACCGGAATGGTGGGCCAGCATTTCATCAAATTCCTGCAGGGCCACCCCTGGTTCGAACTGAAGTGGCTCGGCGCGAGCGACCGCTCCGCGGGCAAGAAGTACAAGGATGCCATGACCTGGCACCTGCCCGGCGGCGTGCCCGCCACGGTGGCGGATTTGACCGTCGAGGAATGCCAGCCGGGGAACGCGCCACGGCTGCTGTTCTCCGCCATGGACGCCTCGGTCGCGACCGAAATCGAGCGCGCTTTCGCCGAAGCGGGTCACGTGGTGGTGTCAAATTCGAAGAACCACCGCATGGAGCGCGACGTGCCACTGCTGGTGCCCGAGATCAATCCGGATCATCTCAAGCTGGTGCCGGAGCAGCAGCGCGCCCGCGGCTGGAAAGGGCAGATCGTCACCAACCCGAATTGCTCGACGGTCGGGCTGACCATGGGTCTGGGACCGCTCAAGCCGTTCGGCATTACCAGGGTAATCGTCACCACCATGCAGGCCATCTCGGGCGCCGGCTACCCCGGCGTGGCTTCGATGGACATTATGGGCAACGTGATCCCCTTCATCGGCGGCGAGGAAGAAAAGATGCAGGCGGAAACGCAGAAGATCCTGGGCGCGTTTCGTGGCGATCATATCGAGCCGCTGGCCGCCAAGGTGAGCGCTCAATGCAACCGCGTGGCGGTGGTCGATGGGCACACCGAAGCCGTCTCGGTGGAGTTTTCGTCGAAGCCCTCCGAACAGGAGCTGCGCCGCGCCATCGAGGAGTTTTCCGGCGTGCCGCAGGAACGCAAGCTGCCCAGCGCGCCCGCCACGCCGGTGATTTATCTCGAAGAGAACAACCGCCCGCAGCCGCGCAAAGACGCCGATCGCGGCCGCGGCATGACGGCTTCCGTCGGCCGGCTGCGTCCCTGCCCGGTGCTCGATTGGAAGTTCGTCGTGCTCAGCCATAACACCATTCGCGGCGCGGCCGGCGCGGCCGTGCTCAACGCCGAGCTGATGCATTCGGAAGGGATGCTCGACTGATGATCGTGATGAAATTCGGCGGGACGAGCGTGGAATCTGCCGCCGCCATTGCACGCGTCGCCGCGATCGTCAAAGCGCGCGAAGATCGCCATCCGGTGGTGGTGGTCTCCGCCATGGGCAAGACCACCAACAAGCTGCTCGCCATCGCCAACGCCGCGATTCACGGCACTCGCGAGGAATACCTGCGGCAGATCCACGACCTGCGCGATTTCCATTCCCGCGAGGCGCGCCAGGTGGTGCCGCTCGAGGAGCGAGCCGCGCTCGACCGTTTTCTCGACGATCATTTCCAGGAACTCACCGAGCTCGCCAAAGGCCTGGCCGTGCTCGGAGAACTCACGCCGCGCTCCATCGACGCCATTTCCAGCTACGGCGAGCGCCTTTCCAGTTTCATCGTCACGCAGGCCTTCCGCCATTCCGGCATGGAAACGGAGCACCTGGATTCGCGCGACCTGATCGTCACCGACAAGCGCCACACGCAAGCCGCGCCGCTGTTTCCGCAAACCTACGCGCGCCTCGCCGCCAAGGTGCCGCCACTGGCCGCGAAAAGCGTGATCGTGATGGGCGGCTTCATCGCCGCGACCGAGGACGGCGTCACCACCACGCTCGGCCGCGGCGGCTCCGATTTCACGGCATCGATTGTGGGCGCCGGCATCGGCGCCGAGGAAATCCAGATCTGGACCGATGTCGACGGCATGCTCACCGCCGATCCGACCATCCTGCCGGGCGGCCACCGCGTCAAGACCATCTCTTTCGCCGAAGCCGCCGAGCTGGCCTATTTCGGCGCCAAGGTGCTGCATCCGGCCACCGTCCTGCCGGCCATCGAAAAAAGCATTCCGGTATTGATTCTGAATTCGCGGCGGCCGGACGTTCCCGGCACGCGCATCGTGGCTGAGCGGGTGCACTGCGAAAACGCGGTCAAGTCGATCGCCTGCAAGCGCAAGATCACGGTCGTCAACATCCATTCCACGCGCATGCTGATGGCGCACGGATTTCTGCGCCGCATCTTCGAAGTGTTCGACCGCTTCGAAACGCCGGTGGATATGGTGGCTACTTCCGAGGTCAGCGTCTCGCTCACCATCGACAATCCGGCGCGCATCGAGGAAGTGCTGGCCGAGCTGCGCCAGTTCGCCGAAGCCGAAACCGAGCGCGACCAGGTGATCGTCTGCCTGGTGGGCGAGAACATCCGCTACACGCCGGGCGTGGCACGCCGCGTGTTTAACGCGCTGGAGGGCATCAACGTCCGCATGATCTCGCAGGGAGGGTCGCTGCTGAA
>DASWZP010000237.1:0-11064 GCA_036404395.1 Bryobacteraceae bacterium
TTTAATGGGCGATCTGAACAGCCGCCGCGGCCGCATCTCCGGCAACGAAACCAAGGGCAGCACGCAAATCATCCGCGCCCAGGTGCCGATGGCCGAAATGCTGAGCTATCAAAGCGATCTGACCGCCATGACGCAGGGCCGCGCAACCTTCTCGATGGAATTCGATCACTACGATTACGTGCCCCAGTTGCAAGCCGACAAGATCATTGCGGCGGCCAAGGCCGCCAAAACAGGTGAAGAGGAAGAAGAGGAATAACGACACAGTGCAGGTGTTGCCGGTATACAACGGCAAATGTTGCCGATACGCAATAGTCTGGGACTTACCTTACGCCAGTTGCATTACGCACTCATAGTGTTGTAATGTTTGAGCGTCCCTCTTAGGGCGCGGTTAGGGTAAGTGCTTTAGAACCTTTCGCCGAGTTTGTTAATGAACGCGCGAAATCAGACGCTCACTTCCGTTATCGTGCTCGCCGGGGCCTCCGTCATCGCCGGATGCGGAATTAACCAGCACTCCAGCTTCCAAAACGCCTTTCTACCGCCGCACGCCCACTCCGGGCCCATTAACCTCGATCTGGACCACCCGCCGCTGGTCGAACCCAACCTGTATATCAAGGACGTTCCCGGCTTCCTGCTGGAGAGTCCACAGATACCTCGCCGCACTCGCGGCGACGAGCTGGTCGAAGAGGCGGAGCGCCACTTCGCGGCGGGCAAGCAGGCCTATGAGACCGGGCACTTCGCCGCGGCGCGTCAGGAATTCGACCTGGCGATCGACAGCATGCTGGATGCTTCCGATCAGAACCCGGCCGACCGCCAGGCGTACGACCGCCGGATGGACCAACTGGTGGACGCCATCCACAGTTTCGATCTGGCTGCCCTGGGCGCCTCCGATTCGAGCGAAGAGGGCCGGTTCGACAAGGCGCCGCTCGAAGACATTCTGCAGATGACCTTCCCGGTGGACCCTAAGATCAAGGGGCAAGTGCTCGAGCAGGTGGCGGCCACGGTTTCGCAGTTGCCGCTGTCGGTCACCGACGCGGTGCTGGGCTACGTAAACTACTTCTCCAACCGCGGGCACGGGACGATCACGGTGGCCATGCAGCGTTCCGGCCGTTACCGCCCCATGATCCAGCGCATCCTGGACGAAGAGGGCGTGCCGCAGGAGTTGATTCACCTGGCGCAGGCCGAATCGGGCTTCATGCCCCGCGCCATGTCCAGGGCGCGCGCCACCGGCATGTGGCAGTTCATGGCATGGCGGGGCGCCGAGTATGGCCTCCAGCGCACCACCTACACCGACGACCGGCTGGACCCGGAAAAGGCCACCCGCGCCGCTGCCCACCACCTGCACGATCTTTACAACATGTTCGGCGACTGGTACCTGGCGATTGCCGCCTACGACTGCGGCCCGCAGACCGTGCAAACGGCCGTGGAACGCACCGGCTACGCGGATTTCTGGGAGCTGCGCGCGCGCGGCGAGCTGCCCATCGAAACCACCAACTACGTGCCCATCATTCTGGCCATGACGATCATGGAAAAGAACGCGCAGGCTTACGGTTTGGACCAGGTGCAAATGGACCCGCCGATCGAGTACGACACGGTCGAGCTTGCCGCCCTCACCTCCCTCCCCTTGATCGCCGATGTCACCGACACCTCGGTTCCCGAACTGGCTGAGTTGAATCCGGCCCTGCTGGGTAGCCTGGCGCCGGCCAACTACGCGGTGCACGTGCCGAAGGGCTCGAGCACGCGGCTGACGGCCGCGCTGGCTCTGGTTCCCGCCGAACACCGCGCCGCGTGGCGCCTGCACCGGGTGGCGCCGGGCGAAACCCTGGCCGCGATTGGCGCCCGATTCGGCGTCTCCACAGCGAGCCTGCTGGCGGCCAACAGCCTGCCCGCGCACACTGCCGTCGAAGGCGACCTGCTGGTGGTCCCCTCCGCTGCCCGGCCCACGCCGGCGCTGCGGCGCACCGCGCCGAGACGCGTAATAGCCGGCCGCACGAGCTCTTCTTCCGCTTCCCACACCGCATCCGCCGCAGCCTCGCACCGCGCCGTGGGGCACCCGGTGGCAGCCAGACCGCGTTCCGGCACGGCACTGGCAGCCGCGAAACCGGTCAGCCCGGCGGCTGCCGCGCAGCGCATCGCGCCGAAACCCGCGCCGAAGCCGTCCACGCTGGTGGCGCACTCGGCTACGAGATAGCCGCGCGATTTTTCTCGCGACTTACCGTTTTCACTATTGCCTCTTTTGTAAAAAGGGGTATTCTAAGGTTGATTGTGCCCAGACGCAGGAGGCTTGGCGAATGCCGCATCGCTCACTGATCGTTGCAAAGGACGAAGAAGAGATGGAAGACTTCCACGACTACGAAGACGAAGAGCAAGAGGACTTGGAATCTAAGCTCGACGAATACGACGAGGAAGACGAAGAGGAAGAAGACGAGGTCATCATGGAAATCGATATTGTGGAAGGCGCAGCTCCTCCCGTAGCCCAGCCGGCGCCGGCTGAGTCCGGGCCGTCGGAACCCGCGGCCGTTGTGGAAGCCCCGCCCAAGAAGCCCGTGAAGAAGGCCACTGCGCCCAAACCGGCGCCGGCAAAGAAGGTCGCCGCCAAAGCGCCCGTCAAGAAGGTTGCCAAGAAAGCCGTGGTCAAGAAGGTCGCCAAGAAGGCGATCGCGAAGAAGGCCGCCAAGAAAGCGCCGGTGAAGAAGGCCGCCAAGAAGGCCGTCAAGAAGGCTCCGGCGAAAAAGGTCGCCAAGAAAGCCGCAGCCAAAAAGAAGAAGCGTTAACACCCGGCGGGAACGCGTTCCGCCGTTCCCGCTATATTTCCTGGCTCACCACCTGCCGGCAGCGCAGAAACAGCTCCAGCAGCGCCTCCGCGTGCTCCTCCGCGGAATGGGTGCCGGGCTTGCTGGAAAAGCCCGTGGAGGACTGCGCCGACTTGCCGTAGCCGGTCTGCAGGGTGATGAACCGCATCAACTCCAGCGCAACTTCGTCTTTTGTGCGTCCACCCGCCGCCGGCACTTGCCCGTCGGGAGCGTATTCGTTCATGGGGGTTCCTGTTTCCGCCATCTGTGGTCTACTCCTCCGTGTGATACTACTCTAGGTTACCCGATTTTCCAGCCGATGCCGCTCACCGCCGTCCGGCACATCCGAAAAATGCGAGGAGGCGCCCAGGCCCACCTGATGGAGGCCGACGACGGCCAGTGGTACGTCGTCAAGTTCCGCAATAATCCCCAGCACCATCGCGTCCTGGTCAATGAGCTGCTGGCTTCCCGCCTGCTCGCCTATCTCCAGGTCGCCGCTCCGGAAACGGCTTTAGTGCGGCTGAGCACCCAGTTCCTCGCCGAAAACCCCGACATCCATCTGACCCTCGGCAGCCGGCGGATTCCGGTGGAACCGGGCTGGCATTTCGGCTCACGCTATCCGGGCGACCCCGCGCGCACCGCGGTCTACGATTTCCTGCCCGATGCCCTGCTGCCCAAGGTGGCCAACCTGGAGGACTTCCGCGCCATCCTGGTGTTCGACAAATGGGTCGGCAACGCCGACGGCCGGCAGAGCATCTTCTACCGCGCCTTGGTGCGCCGCGCGGAGGCCGCCGGCGGCAGCCTGGGCTTCGTGGCCCGCATGATCGACCACGGTTTCGCCTTCAACGGTCCCTACTGGGACTTCCCGGATTCGCCTTTGCAGGGCCTCTACCCGCGCCGCCTGGTCTACGAGAGCGTGCATTCGCTCGACGATTTCGAACCCTGGCTCGACCAGACCATGCACTTCCCCGAAGAGGTGATGGACCAGGCCTGGAAAGCCATCCCACCGGAGTGGATCGAGGACGAAGAGGACGCCGTGGCGCAACTGCTCGACCACCTCTTCGACCGCCGCAAACTGCTCCCCGAGCTGATTGCCGCCTGCCGCCAGGCCCGCGCCAACCCATTCCCCAACTGGCGCTGAGGTGATGTGGCGCGCGCACTCGTGCGTGCCGTGTCGAGACTTTTCTCGACACGTCCTCGCTTCGCCCCAGCGTGCGTCGGCACGAGTGCCGACGCGGCACGCACGAGTGCGTGCGCCACGACGGAAGCGAGTCACTTTCCTGCGAACCGAGCGCCGGCCGCCAGCGTAATGAGGGTATGGGCACATTGGCTTTCGACATTCGTTATGCGTTCCGCATGCTGGCCAGGAATCCTGGATTTGCCGCCATCGCGATTGTGGCGCTGGCGCTGGGGATCGGCGTCAACACCGCTATCTTCACGGTGGTAAACGCGGTGCTGTTGCAGCCTCTGCCGTACCCGGAGCCGGACCGAGTGGTGGAAGTCGCCCGCCAGTTTCCCGACGGCCGGGGAAACTCCATCTCCATTCCCAAGTTCATGGTGTGGAAGGACAACCACGTTTTCCAGTCGATGACCCTGTACGGGTTCGCGGCCTCCGGCATGAATCTGGGCGCCGGCGACCGGCCGGAGCCGGTGAAGACGCTCCAGGTTTCCTCGGGCTTCTTCCGGGTCTTCGGCGTGAGCCCGGCAGTGGGACGTGCCTTCACCGCAAGCGAAGATATGCCGAACGGCCCGGCGGTGGGCGTGCTGACTCACGAAATGTGGCAATCGCGCCTGGGCGGCGACCCGCGCATCATTGGCCGCTCCGTCCTGCTCAACGGCCAGCCGTACACCGTCCTCGGCGTGCTGCCCAAGGGTTTCCATTCGCAACCCCAATCCGAAGTATTCCTGCCGATCCAGGCCGACCCGCACTCCACCAACCAGGGACATTATCTGAATGTCGCCGCGCGGCTCAAGCCCGGCGTGACTTTGTCGTCGGCGCGCGCGGAGATGAAGATCGCCGGCGAGCGTTTCCGCAAGGACAATCCGAAGTGGATGGACAAGGGTGAATCCGTGGCCGTGACGCCCATGCGCGAAGCCGCCGTCAGCGACATCAAGACGGCCCTGCTGGTGCTGCTGGGCGCGGTGGGATTCGTGCTGCTGATCGCCTGCGCCAATGTGGCGAACCTGTTGCTCGCGCGGGCCGCCGTGCGCCAGCGCGAAATGGCGGTGCGTGCGGCCGTGGGAGCCGGCCGCTGGCGGGTGGTGCGCCAACTGCTCACCGAAAGCGTCCTGCTGGCCGGTATCGGTGGCGCGCTCGGCTACGCGCTCGGTTCCTGGGGAGTGCGCGCGCTGCTGTTGCTGGTTCCCGCCAATATCCCGCGGCTGATGGATGCGGACGGTGTGCGCGCGGTGGCGCCGCCGCTCGATTGGCGCGTGGCCGCATTCACCCTGGCCGCCGCGCTGCTCACCGGCATTCTGTTTGGCCTGATTCCGGCGCTGCAAGCATCCAAGCTCGATCTCGTATCCGCCCTCAAGGAAGCCGGCAACCGTTCCGGCACCAGCCGCCGCCACAATCGCACGCGGTCCTCGCTGGTGGTCGCCGAAGTGGCGCTGGCCCTGGTGCTGGTGGCCGGCGCGGCGCTGCTCATCCGCACCTTCGTCGGCCTCAGCAACGCCCAGCCAGGGTTGGACCCGCACAATGTCCTTACCATGATGACCTCGCTTACCAGCGGCGCCTATTCCACCACCGGCAAGGTCGATGCTTTTACCACCGAGACCCTGCGCCGCATCGAGGGCATCCCCGGCGTGGAGGCGGCCGCGACCGCCGTGTTCCTGCCAGCGGTGGCCTACGCGATTGACCTGCCGTTCAACATTGCCGGCAAACCTCCCGCCAAGGGCGAGCAGTACAACGGCGACGAGCAATACCGGTATGTTGCCGGCCATTACTTCCAGGCATTTCGCATCCCGCTGCTACGCGGCCGCCGCTTCACCGAGACCGACACCGGCAACTCCACGCCGGTGGTGATTATCAATCAGCACATGGCCAAGCAATATTGGCCGAATCAGGACCCCATCGGCCAGGTGATCACCATCGGCCTGGGCCTCGGCCCGCAATTCGCGGATCCTCCGCGGCAGATTGTAGGCGTGGTGGGGACGGTCAAGGAAGGCGGCGTGGCCAATGGCGAGACCGGCGTGATGTACCTGCCGCAAGCCCAAGTGCCGCAGGGAATGATGGAACTGGCTCGCCAGGTCCTTCCGCTGGCCTGGGCCGTGCGTTCCCACGGCGACCCTATGGCTCTCCGCGCCGCCATCGAGCACGAGATTCAGGCCGTCGACGCCACCATGACGGTTTCGCACGCCGAGCCCATGGAGAAGGTGCTCGCGTCAACCGTGGCGCGGCAGAATTTCAACATGCTGCTGCTCACTATCTTTGCCGTCATCGCGCTGCTGCTGGCGGCGATCGGCATCTACGGCGTGATGTCGTACTCGGTCGAACAACGCACCCAGGAAATCGGCATCCGGATGGCCCTTGGGTCCAGCCGCGGCGACGTGCTGAAGCTGATGCTCAGTCAAGGCTTGAAGCTGGCCGGAATGGGCGTGGCGATCGGACTGGCACTGGCCTACCTGCTGACACGCTTCCTGGCCAGCCTGTTGTTCAGCGTAAAAGCCGGCGACCCATGGACGCTCGCCGCGGTGGCCGCAATCCTCGCCCTGGTGGCTCTGATCGCAACCTACATTCCCGCCCGCCGCGCCGCCGCCACCGATCCTGGCCAGGCGCTGCATTACCAGTGAAACGTGGGGCAGGCGCTTTCGTCTGCCAACCGGTTTTCGCCGAACTGGCAACTTCCGCCCCAGGGCGCTTGCTAGTTCCCGAACAAGCTGGTATCGTCCAAGTTCCACGTGCCACAACGAATTCCCGGAAAGTTCTTTCTTCGAAACCTGGTGGGACGGCGCAGCCTGCTGTTCCAATTGGTGCGGCGCGACTTTGAGCAGCGCTTCGTCGGCTCCATCATCGGCTGGGTGTGGGCGCTGATTCATCCGCTGGTGCTGCTGGTGTGCTGGTGGTTCGTTTTCAGCGTCAGCCTGAAGATCGCGGTCCCACCCGGCGAAGGCACCCGGAATTACGCACTATTCGTGTTTGCGGGGATGCTGCCCTGGCTGCTGTTCAGCGAGACCCTGCAGCGTTCCGCTTCGAGCGTGGTCGAGCAGGCCAACCTGATCACCAAGACCGTTTTCCCGTCCGAGCTGATCCCGGTCTCGGTTTTCCTGTCGGCCGTGGTGAGCCACGCGCTCGCCCTGGCGCTTCTGATTTCCGTGGTGGGCGTGGTGGCGCATCACCTCAGCCCGTTCGTGTTGGCGCTGCCGGTCTTCGTGTTCTCGACCGGGCTGCTGGCGGTCGGACTGGGTTGGGTGGTGGGGAGCTTGCACGTATTCCTGCGCGACACCGCCCAGCTTTTGAGCGTCGCCCTGACGTTCTGGTTCTGGCTGACTCCGATCATGATCGCGGAAAGCCTGTACCCGCCCAAGGCCCGTTGGCTGCTCGCCGCCAACCCGCTTTTCTACGCCGTGCAGGGCTACCGCGCAATCGTCCTGCGAGGCATTTTCCCCGCCCGAGAACTCGCTATCCTGACCGCCTTCGGCGCCGGCGCTTTCCTGTTAGGCGGCCTGTTCTTCCGCCACATGAAACGGGGCTTCGCGGATGTGCTGTAGGGGCTGACTGCCCTCATCGGGGTTGGCGGTGGTGGCGCGTTACTATAGGCGTTGGACGAACACTGCCGTCCGGGAGATCACGCAAGATATGCCACTAAACAGAAGACAATTTGGACGCGCACTGGCGGCGGCTCCGTTGATGAGCGCCGCCGCTTCCGCCGCGGATGTTGCGTCCTCCGGCGCGCCTGCGGCATCCCGCGCCTGGTTCCGCGACGCACGCTTCGGCATGTTCATTCACTTCGGCCTCTACTCGACGCTCGAACGCGGCGAATGGGTGATGCACTATGAGCGCATTCCTCCCGCCGATTACCAGAAGCGGATCGCCTTCTTCAATCCATCGGAATTCAACGCCCGCGCGTGGGTTGACCTGGCGAAGGCCGCCGGCCAGCGATACATGACGATTACCTCGAAGCATCACGAGGGCTTTTGCATGTTCCGGACCGTCACCAGCGGCTTTGGCATAACGCATTCGCCGTTCGGGCGCGACCTGATCGGCGAACTCGCCGCCGAATGCCAGCGCCAGAACATGCCACTGTTCTTCTACTTCAGTCTGATGGACTGGAACAACCCGGCATACAAGGAAAGCCTGGCGCCGAAAACGGCGGTTTCGGCCGGGTTCCTCGATGTGATCCAAACTCAGTTGCGCGAGCTGTGTACGCAATATGGAAAAATCGCCGGTATCTGGTTCGATGGAGGCTGGGATCACTCACCCGAGCAGTGGCATTCCGCGGACCTGATCTCACTCATCCGCGGCTTGCAGCCGGGCGCGCTGATCAACGACCGCTGCGGCCTCCCGGCCGATTTCAGCACGCCCGAGCAGGAGCTCGGACATCGGCCCGAGAAGGACGATGGACGCCTGCGCGAGGCCTGCCTCACCATCAACGACGATTGGGGCTATGCGCGAACCGACTCGCGCTATAAGCCGGTCTCCGCGCTGATTCAATTGCTGGCGACGGCCGCCGGGTCCGACGCGAACATGCTGCTCAATGTCGGGCCGAAACCGTCGGGTGTCATCCAGCGGGAGTTCGTCGATCGCCTCCACGCCATGGGAGCGTGGCTGAACAAGAACGGCACGGCGATCTATTCCACGCGTCCCGGACCCGGCGTCTACTACACGGCAACGGCGTCCACCGCTCGCGGCAACACGCGGTTCCTCCACATCTTCAACTGGCTTTCCGGCGCCAGCCTGCGGATGGATTACACCATCAAAGGCCAGATCCGGCGCGCGTATGTCGTCGAGGACTCTAGCGCATTCCCTTTCGAGCACACCCCTTCGGGCGACATCACCACCACGGCGACCAACAAAGGTTGGAGTCCGGAGGACTGCGTCATCGCGTTCGAAACCGATACCGACCAAACTGTCTGAGTATGCCCAAACTGAATCCCGCGCCGGTCCGCGGGCGTATTGAGCCGCACCGGTCGGCTGGCATACCATAGGCGTGAGTGCCCACGTCACCGATTACCGTATTGCTGGTGGACGATCATGCCCTGGTGCGCCGCGGCTTTCGCCGCATGCTGGAGGACGACGCCGAAATCGAGGTGCTGGGCGAAGCGAGCGACGGCCACGACGCGGTGGAGGCGGCTGCGCGCCTGCATCCCGCGGTGGTGGTGATGGATTTCGCCCTGCCCAGCATGAATGGCGCGGTGGCGACGCGCCTCATCCTCAAGGATAGCCCGCAGACCGCGGTGCTGATGCTCAGCATGCATTCGGAAGCTTCCTTTGTGCGCACCTGCCTGGAGGCCGGCGCGCGCGGCTACCTGCTCAAGAATGCCATGGACCTGGAACTGGTGGCCGCGGTGAAACAGGTGGCCGGCGGCGCGCGGGTGCTCGATCCGCGGCTGGGCGCGGTGGCGGAGAGTGCCAGCGCGGCTCCCGCCTTGAGCACGCGCGAGCTGGAGGTGCTGCAACTGATCGTCAACGGAAAATCGAACAAGGACATCGCCACCGTGCTCGGCCTGAGCGCCAACACGGTGGCGGTGCACCGCGCCAATATCATGCAGACGCTGGGCATCCACAATACGGCGGAGCTGGTGGTCTACGCCATCCGCGAAGGGCTGGTGAGCATCGCGTGAACCGCCGGTCGTTTCTGGGCGGGCTGGCTGGCCTCGCGGCGCCATTGTTTCCCGCCGCCCAAAGCGGGCTGGGCTTCCACCTGGTGGATGTGACGGCCGCGGCGGGCATCGACTTTCATCAAAACAGCGGCGCGTTCGGCGCCAAGTATCTGCCCGAAACGATGGGCTCCGGCTGCGCGTTTTTCGATTACGATGGCGATGGCTGGCTGGACCTGCTGCTGGTGAACGGGATGGATTGGCCCGGCCACAAACGCCGCCGCAGCACCCTGAAACTTTACCGCAACAACCGAAACGGCACTTTCACCGACGTGACTGAGCGCGCCGGCCTGGCGGTGGAGATGTACGGCATGGGCGTGGCCGTGGCCGACTACAACAACGACGGCTTCCCCGACGTGCTGATCACCGCGGTGGGCCAGAACCGCCTCTTCCGCAACACGGGACAGGGCCATTTCGTCGACGTGACCGAGCAGGCCGGTTTGGGCGGCCGCGCAGCGTTCTCGACTTCGGCGGTGTGGTTCGATTTCGATCGCGACGGCTTCCTGGACCTGCTGGTCTGCAACTACGTCAAATGGTCGCCCGAACGCGACGTGTTCTGCAGCGTGGATGGCAAGCGCAAGTCCTATTGCACTCCGGAGGCCTACCACGGCGAGACCTGCTGGCTGTTTCGCAATCGCGGCAACGGCACCTTTGAAGATGTGACCGCCAAGAGCGGCATCTTCGACAGCACGTCGAAATCGCTGGGCGTGGCGCTGGTGGATTACGACCGCGACGGCTGGCTGGACGTGCTGGTGGCGAACGACACGCAGCCCAACAAGCTCTATCACAATCTGCGCAACGGCACCTTCGAAGACGTCGCGGTGCGCGCCGGCATCGCCTTCAGCGAGGACGGCAAGGCGCGGGCCGGGATGGGGATCGACGCGGCCGATTTCGACAACTCCGGCGCCGACGGAATCGCCATCACCAACTTCGACAACGAAATGATGGCGCTCTACCGCCCCTCGCGTGCCGGCGGCTACTCGGATGCGGCCATCAAGGCCGGGGTGGGCCAGGCCTCGCGCGAAAGCCTAGGCTTCGGCTGCGCGTTCCTCGATATCGACCTCGATGGCCGCCTGGACCTGGCCGCCGTCAACGGCCACATCGATGAGACCGTCCGCCACATCCGCAGCAACGTCGGCTACGCGCAGCCGCCGCACCTGTTCCACAATGACGGCCAGGGCCGCTTCCGCGATGTTGCCGCCGGCGCGGGGGCAGGTTTTGCCGCGCCCAAGGTGGCGCGCGGCCTCGCGTATGGCGATTTCGACCGCGATGGCGACCTGGACCTGGTGGTCACCACCAACCAGGGACCCGCTTACCTGTACCGCAACGACGTGACCAACGGCTTCCACGCGCTGCGCATTCATTTGACCGGCAAGAAATCCAACCGGGATGCGATCGGCGCCGTGGTGCGCGTGACCACGCCGGAGGGAACGCAGACGCGCATGGTCAAGACCGG
>DASWZP010000238.1:0-16182 GCA_036404395.1 Bryobacteraceae bacterium
GAGGCGCCCGGCAGGACTGCTACAATAAGGTCGGATTACCCGGTCCGGCACGCCGGCATGGCGCGTTGCTCGTCGATCGGCAATACGAAACGGAGAAACGGGGAGGCCTTATCATGCGCAAGATCCATCTGTTCCTTGCCGCTGCCGCGCTGCTTACGCTGGTCTCTTGCAGCCGGGATCCCAACGTCGTGAAGCGGCGCTACCTGGAGAGCGGCAACCGGTACTTCGACCGGGGCAAGTACAAGGAAGCCGCCATCATGTACGCCGACGCGTTGCAGAAGGACCGCCTGTGGGGGCCGGCTCACTACAAGCTGGGGCTCACCTGGATCAAGACCGGCAATTTGGGCGGCGCCGTCGGCGAACTCCACAAAGCCATCGAGCGCCTGCCCAGGGATTCCCCGGACCACTGGGACGCGACCGTCAAAATCTGCGATATCTTTCTGGCGGCGGAGCAGGCCCGCGACAGTGTGCCCATGCTGGCGGAAACCGAAGGATACGTCAAGGAACTGCTGGCACACGACTCGAATTCCTTCGATGGGCATCGGCTGAATGGCGATCTCGACTTCGCGCGCGCGCGACAGGATCTCACGACCGGCCGCGTGGACGAGGGCAACGGCCTGTTGGACGCCGCCCAAGCCGAATATGAAAAAGCCAATGCCATCAAACCCGGCCAGACCGGAGTCGTCATGCAGATGGCACAAGTGGCGATCGGGAAGCACAAGCCCGACGAAGCCGACAAGATCTACCGGCAAGTAATAGACAAGGACAAGACCTTCCAACCCGCATACAACGCACTGTATCGCGTGGAAGTGCTGATGGAGAGGAATATGGACGCGGGCGAGCAGACTCTCAAGCTCGCCTATCGGAATAATCCCAAGGCGTACACTTTTCTGACCTCGCTGGCTATGCAGTACAGCTATCAGGGGCGCAAGGACGACATGCTCAAAGTGCTGCAGCAGATCAAATCCCTGAACGATTTCCCGGATGGTTACCTGGTGGTGGGCGACTTTTACCGGCGGCTGGGCGACACCGATGCGGCGACCAAAGAGTACCGCGAGGGCCAATCGCGGGATCCCAAGCGGAAGACGGTATACCAGAAGCGCATCGTGCAGGCTTTTATGGCGCGCGGGAAGGCGGCCGAGGCCGAGGAAATCAACCGCCAGATCTTGAAGGATAACCCGCAGGACAGTTTCGCCAAGGAAGTCGAGGGCAGCCTGTTGCTGGACCGCGGCGATGTCGCCGGGGCGATGGTGGATCTGCAGGGGGCGGTCACAGCCGACCCCAAGAACCCGGCCAACCATTACCGGCTGGGCTTGGCGCACAAGGCGCGCGCGATCTCCGACCGCTCCGTCGCGGCCGGCGAGATCGAACAGGCCCGCCAGGAATTCGAAAGAGCGCTGGCGATTCGTCCCGACTTTGTGCTGGCCCGATTGGACCTGGCGCGCATCGAAATCGCCAAGGGAGATTACGAGGGCGCGATGAAGACGGCCGGCGAGGCACTGAAATACGACCCATCGAACCTGTCCGCCAAGATCATCGAATCAGCCGCGCTGCTGGGGCAGAAAAAAACCGCCGAGGCGCGGCAACTGCTGGAAAGCGTGCGCATCCAGATCCCCAATTCACCCGATGTGGTCTATCAATTGGGAGGAGTGAGCCTGCTCGAGAAGAAATACAAAGAAGCCGACGAAGAGTTCCGGCGCGCCTACGACCTGAATCCGGCCAATATCCGCGGCATGACCGGGCTGGTGGAGACCGATCTGGAGCAGAACAAATCCGACGCCGCCATCCAGACTCTCAAGGACGAGATCTCGAAGAATCCCGAGCGCAGCGAGATGAGGCTGTTGCTGGCCGACGTGGAAGTGAGGGTCGGCAGATTCGATGAGGCCATCGCCGACTACCAGGCGGTCGTGGACAAGATGGGAAAGAACTCCAAGGCGAGGGCCAGGATCTATGTCCGGCTCGGCGAAGCCTACCGCCGTAAAGGCGATCTCGCCAACGCCATCCAGGCATTCCAGAAAGCGCGCGAACTGACTCCCGATGACGTGCTGGTGCTGGCCGAACTGGCGCTGGTGCTCGACGCCGCCCAACACTGGAGCGAGGCCATGAAAGTTTACGAGGCCGCCATCAAGCTGGCGCCCAACGACGCCGTCAGTCTGAATAACGATGCGTTTCTCATCGCGGAACATGGCGGCGACCTGGACCTGGCTCTCACCAGGGCGCAGCGGGCCACCCAGTTGCTGCCCAAGTATCCGGAAGTGGCCGATACGCTGGGCTGGATCTACCTGAAGAAAAACCTGAGCGATCAGGCAATTGATCTCTTCAAGCGGAACGTGGAGCAGCAGCCGAACTCGTCCACCTACCGCTATCACCTGGGCATGGCGTGGTACCAAAAGGGCGACAAGACCCAGGCGCGCCAGGCACTCGTCGAGGCGCTCAAGTACAATCCTTCGTCGTACGAGAAACAGAGAATACAGGAACTGATGGCGAAGCTCTGACGACCGCGCGGCACACGGCCTGAGCCTGTCAGTTTTCAGCCGAATGGAAGCCGCCGGCGCCGGCCCGGAAGTCGATGTTGCCGCGCTGCGGGTCGTCTTCGAGCGAGGCGCCGCAGTTCCACAGGCAGCCGCCGCAATGCACGCACTTTTCGCGGTCGAATGCCGGCATTTGATCCCCGCCCAGCGTGATCGCCTGGCCCGAGCACATCTCGATGCATAGCTTGGCGGCGCAGCGCGCGCAGAAATCCGGATAGACGAAGTGCACGTGGTCGGCGAAGCCGCCCGGCGCCGCCACCTTGCCGCCCAGCAGCAGCGCGTCCTGGTGCGAGACCAGCAACTGGCCGTCGCACGGAATCGCGGGCCAGCCGCAGCGCTCCATCAACGCGTCGTGACATGCGACGCCCCGGTTGCGGCATTCGGCGATAATGCGATCCATCTCCTCGGGCGGAATCTTGCCGCGGTAATATTCCTTCGGCTCGGGCAGAAGCCGCGGCTCGCCATCCAGCGTGATCTTGCCCTGGGTGAACCCGGCCAGCGCCATGCCGATCATGCCGGTGATGACGCCGTTGTGGAAGCCATCGCGCGCTTTTTCCGCGATACGCCCTTCCTCTTCCAGCCAGCTCGCGCGGCGCCGCGCCACATAAGTCCGCTCCAGGTTTTCGCGGTCGAGCGGCAACTTCTGTTTCAGCAGCTCGACCACCGCTTCGGCCAGTTGCGCGCCGGTGGTCCAGGCCTCATCCACACCGGAGCCGGTAAGCACGTTGGTGCTGCCCGAACCTTCGCCGATTCGCGCATAGCCTTCACCCACCAGAAACGGCTCGCCGCGCTTGCCCGATTCCTGGAGCGATTTGGCGCCCCAGCTCCGCAGCCGGCCGCCCTTCAAATGCCGCCACAGATACGGGTGTAGCATGTAATGCTGCAAATAACGGTAGACCGTGCGCATAGGGCTGTGGAACCACGAAGGGACGAAAATGCCGACCGTGGCCACGTGGTCCGGCAGCACGTAGAAGAAGCCGAAGATTTCCGGCTCGGGGTAGCCGAAAGTGTGAATCACGGTGCCGGGCGCCAGCTCGCATTCAGCCGGCAGATCGACCACCATCTTCATGCCGAGCGCCCATTCACGCTGATGATGTCCGGCGGGCAGTCCGAAATGTTTATCCAACTGGCGCCCCACCGCGCCCACCGGCCCATCGCCCACCACCGTCAGCGCGGCGCGTATATCCATGCCCGGCATGTAGCCGGCATCGGGCCGGCCTTCCCGATCCACGCCCTGGTCGAGCAGGCGCACGCCGCACACCCGCTCGCCCGCGTCATCGAGCAACGCTTCCGCCACCGGCATGCCCGGCCAAACCTGCACTGTCCCCGACGCCATCAACTCATTGCCGACATACTGCAAAAACTGGCCGAGCGAGAAGACCCAGCCGCCTTGCTTTTCGAGGAACGGCGGCGAATACGGCAGCTCGATGGCATGCTCGCGATCCATGCGCACCGTGCGCACCATCCCGTCGGCTGCACGCAGGGCGGCCGAGCGGCGGCTGGCGCCCACCGGGTCGAGCAGGTAAACCACTTTCTCCGCCGCGACCGGTGTCGCCATCGGGATTTCGGCCAGCTTCGCATCCGGCAGAGAGGTGCGGATGCCGCGGGCGCGCGTCACCACGCCGGAAACCGTGAAGCCGATCCCGTCGGCGCGCTCGTAGCACATCACTTGCAGCGGCATTCCAGGCGTCGATGGGCTCTCGATGGCCGGCGTCCCGTCGGGGTTCAGAATGTGCTGCGCGATGGTCGAGAGGAAACCGGCTGTCGCCGGGCCGAATCCGGCGCAGACGATGTCGGTCTCCATCGTCTGCCGTTCGATAGCCGCCTCGCTCATGCAGGGTAATCCAGAGCTTCGGGAATCATCACCTTGGTGAGCGCTTCGGCGGCGCGGTCCTTGGCAAGCTGCGAGCCTGTCAGGCAGCCATCCATGCGCACACGCAACCGCGAGAATTGGTCGAGCCCGTCAAACCGCACGCACGGGCCGGCTTTGGTTTCGTGAGTCCCGCCGGCCTCGATCACATCGGTATAGCCGCGGGCTAGCGAGGCAATGCCGGGAATCAGGCTTTCCATCGCCTCCAGGTCTTCGGCCTGGTAGCAGGAGGCGCAGCCTTCGGTGTCCCACGCGGGATGGCGGTTGTAGCCATGTACCAGCTCGGCGCAGATGCGGCCCACTTCGCCGGCCGCGCGCGCCGCCTGCACATGACACAAGTCGGTGATGAAAGCCACCAATCCCGGCAGACCTTCGGCCAGCGTGGGATTCTCCGGTCCCTTCTTTTCGAGTTCGATCAAATCGAGAATCTGGAAGCGCGACGCCAGCAGCCAGCAAAGCGCATCGGCCAGCGGGAAGGTCACGCCCTGGCGCGCGCCTTGGTACAGCTTTTCGCCATCGGCATCGCCCACGCGGCGCAGGTGGCCGAGCGTCCACAGCCACATCTGCATGGCGGTGGCCAGCGCGCAGGCGCCGGTGCCCGGCCGGTCATTGGCGATCACGCGCATCTCGCGGATCCATGCGCGGAACTGCGTCAAGAACAGCTCATCGGCCATGGTCAGGCTGAGCTGGCGGCGCTGCACCGCTTCCGGCCCTTCATAAGTGGCTTCGAGTTGCGAATCCATCCACTTGTGGCCCAGGAATCCGGGGCAATCCTCGGTGATGCCGTAGCCGCCCATCAGGCTCACCGCTTCGCGCATCATCTGCGCGCCGTGGCCCGTGTTCCAAAGCTTGCAGGCCGGGCAAAGCACGTTGGCGACGCTATCGAGCAAGGCGTACTCGACGATCACATCGCCGGCCAGCTCGGGCCGGCGGCCGGCCAGGAATTCGATGGCGTCTTTCGAGATCTGCCGCCGGCTCTTCAGCACTGCACTGCCGGTCAAGCCGCGTTGTTCCAGTGCCTCTGCGCGCCGGCGCTCCAGCGGGTCCAGCTTGTCGAACACGCGCGCCGCTTCGAACCCCAGCGCGGCGCTGGCTTCGCCGGTGGCCCACACGTCCACCAGGCGATGCACGGCGTCTTCCTTCAATTGCAGGCCAAGATCGTAGCGCGGCGTTCCGGGCGTGGCGATGGAGCCGCCGCGGAAACGGTTGCGGTGGTAACGGATCACCGGTTCCACCGCCGAGAGCAGCTTGGCCGAAGTCATGATCGCCACCGTGACGCGCGTGCGGCGGAAAACCGCTTCGATGACTTCGCCGTGGCTGTAGCGCGGCACGATCACGCCATCCTTCACCGTGTAACCGCCCACGATGCGGCTGGCCGGTACCTTCATGCTGAAGATCGGATCGCAAGTCGAGGAGAGCTGGTGCACCAGCTTGCGCGTGGGCGTGCCGCGGTCGAAGAGGCCTGGGTCGGTTTCTTCCAGAATGACCATGCAGCTACCCTTGATGCGCGGATCGTCGGAATCGACCGCAGCCGTCACGAAGTTGGCGAAGCCCATGTTGGTGATGAAGCGGCCGCGCTTGTCCACCTGCAACATCGGCTCTTCGCCCGGCTTCCATTCGTCGATCTTGATCTTGCCGCCCAGAATGCCGGTCTCGACGCCCACGTAAGGGATCGGCTCGGTGAGACAGAAGGCGCCACGCCAGGGCTTGCGGTCTTCGCCGGGCTGCGGCGGAGCGCAACGGCTCATGTAGTAAGCGCGCTGCTCGTCGGTGCCACGCTCATGAATGGGCGAAAGCGCCAGGAATCCGGCCAGGCTGCCGGTGGCCGCGCCCGCATCCACCCAAGCCAGCTCGAATGCCGTCAGCGCCAGCGCCAGGTTCTTGGGGCCTTCGATGAAGCCGCCCTGCTCCGGGTCCAAGCCGGCGCCGGTGACGCCGGATTCGTCGAATGCCTGGAGCAGCGCCGCCTTCTCGGGGGTCCACTCGTGCGTGTTGCGGCCGCCGGCGGCCACCAAACGGGCAACCGGGCCGCGGGCTACCGCGCGCGTGGACTGCACCAGCATCTGCAAATCATAGCGGTCGGCGAAGCGCCACAGGATCTGGCGGACGTCATCGCCCGGCAAGGCGCGCAAATACTCTTTTTGAATTTCGGCAGCGACTGGCAAAATGTTGCCGTCCTTTCCTTGAGCCAGGCCCTGCGTCAAATCACGCAGTCCAGGCACGAAATCGACTGAAACCTATTGATTCTGCAATCAGATTGCCAGGGTGGCGAGAATATGGAATATCAATAGGCTGTGCAGATTATCAACATAGTATCAGGTTTCTATATGCTGAAATCGACGCAGTCCTGCGGGTGCGGGAGGCGCAAATCCTGGGGGATGCGACAAACCGTCCCTCATCGGTGTCCAAGTTGGACATGACGGGGATTCGCAGCATCAACGCCGCGCCCTTCCTGGCGCTATTCGCGATCTTGATGGTGGCTGTGTTCCTCCCGGCTTCGTCGCCCCAGGGCGAAGCCGTGCAGATAGCGAAATATGCGGACTGCGGGATGGACAATCGGCGCACCATCGTTATCCAGATCACCGATTCCCAGCACGCCATGCTCAACTCGGAACCCTGGAGTCTCGCCGCGCTGCCGAACAGGCTCTACGAGGTTTTCAAAACCCGCGCCGAGCGCGTGGTGTTCATTGACGCTGCACCGGACGTGGAATTTCAAGTGGTCGCCCAGACGATCGACGCCGCAAAACAACAAGCGGAGGTCGTCGCGCTGATCCCGCCGGGAGCCCGAGGCGGCGCCTCCGGGCTTTGCCTCTTCGTCAACCCACCCAGCCCCAAAGAGTGGGAATCCACTGGCCGCAGGCCATTGTAGCCGCCGATGCGCTTTCTATCCCTCATAACCCAGCATCACACCCAGACGTCGTCGGATTCAGGCGCCTTTGGCGAAAGCGCGGACGGCCCGACGTGTCGCTCAATGCTAACGTATATGTTATTATCAGATTGTGCTCGACGTTCGGGAGTACATCGACGCCGCCGGACGAAGTCCCTTTACCAAATGGCTGCGTGCGCTCAATGTTCAAGCTGCGGCTAAAGTAGCAACGGCGCTGGAGCGCATTGCGGATGGCAACCTATCCAACGTCAAGCCGGTCGGTAGCGGTGTTCTCGAATACAGAGTTGATTTTGGCCCCGGCTACCGCATCTACTTCGGGCGGGACGGTGATCGGCTTGTTATTCTGCTCGCCGGCGGCACGAAGAAGCGCCAGCAGGAAGACATCCGCCAGGCAAAGGCGAATTGGGAAAACTACAGGAACCGGAAGACTCAGGAGAAAACACGATGCCACTGACCAAGGATTTTCGCGAGACAATCCGCGAACGCGCTCAACGGGAACCGCGCTTCCGCCAGGCGTTGCTGCGGGAAGCAATCGAACTGATGCTCTCCGGCGACGAGAAGACGGGCCGCGCGATCCTGCGCAACTATATCAATGCCACGGTCGGCTTTCGGCAGTTGGAAGAGGCGACCTCCATCCCGGCCACCAGCCTGATGCGGATGTTTGGGCCGAAGGGCAACCCCTCGGCCAAGAACTTGTTCGGCGTGCTTGCACATCTTCAGGCGCAGGAAGGCGTGGACTTTGAGATACGCCCCCGCCGCAGTTGACACTCAACTTACCGTGCGAGGACGCAGCAGCGCTACGCGCTGACGCGCTTTGCGGCATGCAGACTCGAGACCCCGGTCAAACGTCACGAGCGTAGCATCCATGACCTGGCCGACCGCAAGCAGATAGCAATCGCTCAGTGCTTTCGGCGACGCGAGGCGCGATACCGGGCGGGTCGCCGCACGGAAGGCCAGGTCAAGCTCGAACGGCTCCTGCCGGATTCCTACTCGCGAATCTTCCAGCCAGCGGTCGTACACCTTCCAGGCGCCGCCAATGGTCTGCACATCCTTGCCCATCACGGCAGAGGTTGTCAGCAACCGCAGCAATCCGAGCTGCGTGAACCGGCAAAAGAATAAGCGATTGTCCTCCTGCCGGGAAAACCAGGCCCACGCGGCATCGGAGTGCATGTGGTTGGCCCAGCTCAAGGCAAGCCACACGTTCAGATCAGGCAAATAGGACGTCGTACGGATTCTCCCGGTCGGGACTGCCAGCCGCGGGCTTACCCTTCTTCCCCACCAGCGGCGACGCCACACGCCGCGATGGCCGCGGCTGGAATCTGCTCTCGATGGCGCCGGTAATCAGCGAACGAATCGAGGTGCGCTCCGCCGCCGCACGCTGTCGCAGCGCGGCATGAAGATCGTCTGGAATATCGATCGTGGTTCGGACGCTCATGCCATAATTATGTCACCTTCCGTTCTCCGGCACCAGCGTGATGTCGTCGGAGTGTGGACTTGCCGGAACCGTCTTTCCGGAGGCTTTGTATCAGGGCACGGCTTCAGCCGTGCCGAAGGATCGCAAGAAACTGGGCTTCAGCCCCTGCGCCCGCAGGAAATCCCAGCGGCTGAAGCCGTCGAGTTGCGATGTCGTTCGGCATGGATGAATCCATGCCCTGATACAAAGCCAGTCGCCGAGTTTCCACTTCCATGCAGCACACCCGAGCTATGCGGTCCAGTCCCCTCACCCCCTGAAATCCAGCACCACCAGCGTGATGTCGTCGGATTGGGGGGCGCCTTCGGTGAAATCGCTCACGGCGCCCTGGATGGCGTCGTGCAGCCCGGTCGAAGACGCGGCGGCGTGGGCGCGCACCAGGTCGAAGAGGCGCTTGCGGCCGAAGAACGCGCCGCGCGCGTCCTGGGCCTCGGTGACGCCATCGGTGTAAATCACGATTTTCTCGCCGGGTGAAAGCTGGCGCCCGGCGAGCTCATACTTCGATCCTTCGAGCAGCCCCACCGGAACGCCGGTGGCTTCCAGTTCCGCGGTTTCGCCGTTGGGCCGGACCACGATCGGCGGGCAGTGCGCGGCGTTGACGTAATCGAGCCGCCCGCTCTGATCCAGCAGGCAGTAGAAAACCGTGGCGTACTTTTCGCCGCCAGTGCGATCGAGGAGAAATGCGTTGAGCCGCTCCATGCGGCGGGCCAGCACGTCGGCGTGATCGCTGGCGGGGATGAGAGCGCCTTGCAAGAGCGCGGCCAGCAGCGCGGAGCTGGCGCCCTTGCCGGAAACGTCGGCCACCACGGCGCCCCAGCAGCGGTCGTTGACGGCGATCACGTCGTAATAGTCGCCGCCCACCTGCGCCGAAGCCACGCTGCTCGCGGCCGCGTGCAGCCAGCCGGCGGAGGGCAGCGTGCGCGGCAGCAGGCTTTGCTGGATTTCGCGCGCGACCTTGAGTTCCTCCTCCATGCGCTGCTTGGCCCGCTCTTCCTCCAGCAGACGCGCGTTTTCGAGGACGGTGGAGGCTTCCATCGCCAGCGTCTGCAGCAGCTCGCGATTGCCGCCCGCCATATCGGCCGCAACCAGGCGCGAATCGAGATACAGCACGCCCACCGTTTCGGCGCCGCTGGTGAGCAGGCTAGTGGTGTCGCCCTGTCCGGCGCGTATGCGCACCAGCGGCACGCACACCACGCTGCGCAGTTCGAGATCGGCCACGGTGTGCTCGGCGGTGTGTCCGGCGGCGCTCGCGTCGAAGTTCATGAACAGCAGTTCCCGCCGGTGCTGCAAGGCCCGATGGATGACGGCGCGCGGCACGCGCAGCTCGTCGAGCGGCAGCTTGTGGCCGCGGCGATGGCGGGCCACTCTGGTCTCCAGATCATCGCCCGCCTTGAGCAGCAGGAAGCCGCGTTCGGAGCCGGTGACGGCCAGCGCGGTATCCACCACCTGGACCAGCACGTCTTCGAGCGAGAAAGAGCCTTGCAGCGTCCGCGCCAGGTCCAGCACGGCGCGCAGCCGGGCCAGGCCGGCGCCCAGGCCGGGCGCGCCGGCCGCGGCTTCCGGAGCGGCCATCTGGTCCATCAAACGCCGCAACTCGGCGCCATCGATCATGAAGAGGAGCTGGTAGCAATCCTGCGCGCCGAAATCGATGCGGTCGGAATTGGCCAGCGGCTGCCGTTCGACGCGCAGCCCGTTGACGAAAGTGCCGTGGCGGCTGCCGGTGTCCTCGAGCACGTAGCCGCCATGTTCGAACACGATGCGCGCGTGCGACCGTGAAACGCGGCTGTCGCGCAGGATGAGGTTGCTTTGCGGCTGGCGGCCGATCAGGAATGGCAACGGCTGGATGGAGACGCGGGCGCGGTGGCCGCCGGGATCGGTGACGATCAGGGAAGCGGGCTCGGCGGCGGGCGAAACGGCGGCGGCCGGTTCCATCTACTTCGGCCGGGCGTGGGCGCGCCGCGTGCGAGCGCCGGCGGCGGGCGCCTTGGCAACGGATTTCACCTGGCGGCGCACCGTCTCTATCTCGCGCGACCGCAGCGTCTGGCAATGCGCGCAGTAGCCGCCCACTTCGGTGCGCGCCACCAGGATCTGAAATCCGAAGTGGCTCTCGATCTGCTTGCGCAGGCGCTGCAGCGGCTCGCCGAAGAATTCCTCCACGCGGCCGCACCGCAGGCAGACCACGTGAGCGTGCTCCTGCTTGAGGCGGGTTTCGTAATAGTGCTGGTCGCCTTCGTAGTGCATCAGGTCGAGCTCGTCCACCAGCCCGCCGGCCTTCAGCATATTCACCGTGCGATACACCGTGACGCGATTGATTTTCGGGTCGCGTTCCTTGGCCATGCGGTAGAGCTGTTCGACATCCAGGTGGGCGCCGGTGCGGTCGATCAATTCGAGCAGAATCTGCCGCTGGCGGGTGAGGCGAACCCCCCGCTGCTTCAGCGACCCTTCCGTCGAATCGAGAGCCATGGCGGAACCCTCCAATTCTACCAGGAGCGGACTGGCAGGGCACGCTTCACCTTGCCTGAATGGATCTCGACTGCGGCCGGGCTTGAGGCGTCACCGCCGCCATCGGGTTAACGGCTCGCGTATTTTCCTGAATTGCGGGCAAGCTAAAACATGCCCCACCGGCCTGTGATATTGCTAATATAATGCTGTGGGCAATATCGAATTTGCCTGGGATCGAAGAAAGGCCCGATCCAACGTCGCGAAGCACGGTGTCTCGTTCGAGGAAGCTCAAACAGTCTTTTTCGACGACAGCGCCCGCTTGATCGACGATCCGGATCATTCCGATGAAGAAGAGCGATTCCTGCTGCTGGGCTATAGCTTTCGGGCGCGCTGCCTGCTTGTTACTCATTGCTATCGCCTGGACACTTCGGTGGTCCGGCTGATCTCCGCGCGGCGCGCCACCCCACGTGAAGAGAAAGTGTACTGGAGTTTCCGATGAGAAGCGAATACGATTTTTCCCGTTCTCGCAAGAATCCTTACGTCAAGCAGCTCAAGCGGCAGATTACCATCCGCCTCGACGCTACGGCGGTGGACTACTTCAAGCAGATGGCGGCGGGCATGGGGATTCCCTATCAGAACCTCATCAATCTGTTCTTGCGCGACTGTGCGGCCCGGAAAAGCCGGCCGATGCTGCAATGGACCGCTGATGTGCCGAAGCGCCCGGCCGGCGGCAGAAATGAGCAGACCACCGGCTCGCCGCGCCGGTAACTGCCTCCGGTAGGGCTAAAGCGTGCCCTACGCGGTGATAGACTCACTCAAAGAGGTAACCCATGCTGACTCGAAGAGCGCTGTTGGAACTGGCGACGGTGGGCGCCGCCGCGGCGGCGGTTCCGCCGTCCAATCCGCCGTTCACTTTGCCCAAGCTGCCGTACGCGTACGACGCGCTGGAACCGTACATCGACGCGCAGACCGTGCAAATTCACCATGACAAGCATCACCAGACGTATGTCGACAACCTGAACAAAGTTGTTGCCGCCGAGCCGGCGCTGGCCGGTATGACCGTGGATGAGCTTCTGCAACGGCTGGACACGCTGCCGGCCGCGGTCCGCACGGCGGTGCGCAACCAGGGAGGCGGTCACGCCAACCACTCGCTGCTTTGGGAAACGCTGGCGCCGGCCGGCAAGGGCGGCAAGCCGGGTGGGCGCCTGGCGGCCGCGATCGAGCAGACGTTCGGCGGCGTGGATGGCTTCGTCACCAAGCTACAGGCCACCGCGCTGGGCGTGTTCGGCAGCGGATGGGCGTGGCTGTCGCTGGATGCGGCCAACAAGCTTTCGCTCGATCCGGCGGCCAACCAGGACAGCCCGCTGCTGGCTGCGCGGCGTCCGCTGCTGTGCGTGGACGTCTGGGAGCACGCGTACTACCTCAAATACCAGAACCGCCGCGCCGAGTATCTCAAGGCCATCCCCAACGTGATCAACTGGGATTACGTCACGGCGCGGTACGAGAAGCTGGCGGGCTGAAGCGGGGCGAGCGGGCAACTGCGCGAGGGAGCCCGCAAGACGGATGGTTCGATTTTTCATAATGCTTGCAGTACAATGAGGGTGTTGCTGGCCTAGCGATTGCGTTGCTATCCACAGGCTCGGCGAAGAGAGGCAATGTGTCCCCACAAGAAAGAGCGCTTATTCTTCGCGAGGCTCAGCCGAATTCGTGGATTGCGCTTTCCGAAGATGAATCTCGGGTTGTTGGGCGTGGATCTACTTACGCCGAAGCTGTGAAAGCCGCGGAATGTGAAGGCGTCGAAGATCCGGTCCTGGTCAAAACACCCGACGAGTGGCTGCCACTCGTCCTCTAATTGCACTTTCCTTACAAGGTCTTCCCGATTAGTAAACCGGAGCCAGGATTCCGGAATGAGAAGGAGTCCTGGGTTCCGGTTCTGAACGTGTCGCTGATAATCGGTCATTCTCCCACGCGAAAGTTCGAAGCGATTGTGGATTCCGGCTCTCCCTCATGCCTGTTTCACGCGGACATTGGAAAGGCGCATGGGCTAAAGGTCGAGGAGGGGGACGAAGGGCCGCTCGGAGGAGTCATTGGCGGAGCAAAGGGTCTTGTCTATTACCATCGCGTCAAGCTGGCCGTTGCATCGCAGATCATTCCGATGTCTGCCGGGTTCTCCGCTCAGCTATCCGTCGCGGCAATTCTCGGAAGGCACGGTTTTTTCGAGCATTTCAAGGTTGTTTTCGATCCGTCCAGCAATCCTCCAGGGCTGACAATCGAGCGGATCTATCGAGCCTGAATGCCCGGTCGTCCCCGCGCGATGACGCCAGGCGAACCGCGCCCGTTAGAATGGGAACAGTGTCGGCTCCATTTCGTTCCTTCGTGCTGGTGTCGCGCGAGCAGATCGCGCGCAATTATCGAAACGTCCGCTCGGTGGTTGGCCCGGGGGTGGACGTCTTGGGCGTGGTGAAGGCCGATGCGTACGGCCACGGCGCCATCGAAGTAGCGCGGGTTTTGGCCGGCGAAGGCGCGCGCTGGCTGGCGGTGAGCTCGGTGGATGAAGGCGCGACCCTGCGCGCCGCCGGCGTGGCCGCACCGCGGATTCTGGTGATGGGCGGGTATCTGCCGTTTGAAGAGGCGGCGCTGACCGAACACGATCTTACGCCGGCGGTGCACTCGCTCCAGCAGATGCGCGATCTCGACCGGCTCGCCGCGGCGGCTGGAAAGCCGGTGCGCTATCACCTCAAGATCGATTCCGGAATGGGACGCCTCGGCACGCGCGCACCGGCGGCGGAGATCGTGGCGGCTCTCGCGGCAACGCCGCACGCGCACCTGGAAGGGCTGATGACGCACTTCGCTTCGGCGGCCGACTACACAACCACGCAGACCGCCGATCAACTGGCTTACTTCGAGAGAGTCGCCGCGGCCATCGAGGGCGCCGGCTACCGCGGCCTGCGCCTGCACACTTCGAGCACCAACGCGATCGCCTATGGCCGCGCCAGCTCCGGCCACAACCTGGTGCGCGCCGGCCACGCGCTCTACGGTTACGTTTCTCCGGCGCGCGGGGAAGCGCCGGCGCAGCGGCTCGAAGTTCATCCCGCGCTCACCTGGAAAGCCAGGCTGCTGGCGGTCAAGGATTTGCCGGAGGGCGCGCTGGTCGGTTACGGGGGCACGTTTCGCACGCCGCGGGCCATGCGGATCGGCGTGCTCGGCGCCGGCTACGCCGATGGCATTTTCCACCGGCTATCGAACCGCGGCCAGGTGATCGCCGACGGCAAGCTGACGCCCATCCTGGGAACGATTTCGATGGACCTCACCACCATCGACCTCAGCCACACCAGCGCCCTGGGCCCGGGCGACGAAGTGACCCTGCTCGGACAGGAAGGCGAGGCGCGGCTGGACGCGCAGCAGATCGCGCGCGTCGCCGGCACCATCTCCTATAACATTCTGTGCAGCATCAGCGCGCGCGTGCGCAGGGTTTACGTGTGAGGGGCGAGGCCGCTTGCGTTCTTGTCGCTGCTGAGGGAAGCGCCGGAGCAAGAAAAGAAGAGTCGAGATGACTCTCGACTCAGCAGGCTCGACAGCCCGCGCCACGGTTGGCGGGCGAGAGAGATGCGCCGGGTCATGGCTTTTTTGGCGCGGGCTTGGCGGGGTCCGGTTTGGCGAGCTCTTGGCGCAGGCCGTGCAGCATCGCCTCGATCTCTTTGTGGAGATCGTCGTAGACGGGGTCGGGCGGTTCGACGGTTCTTAGAGCGCGGTCGAGCAGGGTTTTGGTGGGAGCGGCCTTGCCCTGTTCCCATTGCCAGTTGGCCTCGACTTCAAGACCAGTTGCCAGCGAGCGGGCGCGGATGGCGTTGGCGCGGTCCACCGCTTCCTTGGCCTGATCGTATTTCTTTTGCTCGTTGTAGAAGATCGCGACCTTATCGAGGGCGATGGCGACCATCGGGTGGTTATCGCCCACCGAGAAGACCCACAGATCGATGAGGCGGCGGTAGAGCGGCTCGGCCTCGTCGTACTTCTGCTGGCCGAAACAGGCGTAGGCAAGGCCGTCGACGGTGGCGATCAGGTCGGCGTTCACTTTGCCATAAACGCTTTCGCGAATTACCAGCGCGCGGCGGAAAATGTATTCGGCGTTGTCGTACTGCCGCAGGCTGACGTAGGCTTCCGCCAGGCGGTCGAAATCCGGAACCAGGGTGGGGTCCATGGGGCCGGCCAGCTTGATGCGGATGCTGAGCGCCAGGTTGAGCGGACCGACGGCGGAATCCGCCATCTTCCGATCCATGTGGAGCTGCGCCATGCGGCTGTAGTCGTCGGCCACCGGTTTGCTGTCCGGGCCGGCTGCGGCGATATCGAGCGCCAGCACGCGCCGCAGCAGTAACATGGCGCGATCGAAATCTTTCAGGTTGCGGCAGATGGCGAAATCTTCGAGCAGGTCGGCAGGCAGCTTGGGGTCATCCGGGCCGAACGTGTTCTCGCGCCACCGGATGGCCTCCTGCATATACCGGTCGGCCAGGGCCAGATGGCCGGAGGCGGCCGAAACGCGCGCGAGCCGCTTGAGAACGTCGTAGCGGACAGGGTCGGTGGTGGTGGCATGATCGGCAATTACCTTCGCCGCTTCGAACGATTCGCGCGCGGCGTCATAGTCGCCGTGCATATAGCTGGCATCGCCAGAGTCAAGCAGGGACTGGATGCCGGCTTCAGGCTCCTGCGCGGAGGCGCCGGCCAGCGCCAGGCAGGCGAGCACAATCGTCCATCGGGCAGACATGCTAAATCAATAGTACTAATGGATTAGCAAAGTCAAGCCGGGCAAGCTAAAGCATGTCCGACCAAGGCCGAGCTATGCTGAACACTGATGCGCATCGTGGTGCTGGTGGGTTTGCCCGGTTCCGGCAAGTCGACTTATCTCGAGCGGATGGGCGTGGCTGGCTTATCCTCCGATTGGATCCGCCAATGGCTGGCCGACGACGAAAGCGATCAGACCATTCAC
>DASWZP010000239.1:0-11287 GCA_036404395.1 Bryobacteraceae bacterium
CGGGCACGGTGTGGGACTCCATCGAGTCGTAGTTATGAGCCACCTCCTTGCCATCCAGATACACTCGCTTCGGTCCGAAACTCTTCATGTTGAACCGGTATTCTCCGGTCGAGGTAGGAACCAGCTTGCCTTCCCAGCGCATCGAAAATCGGGGGTCGGTAATGAAGCTCGGCCAGCCCGTGTACCAATAGAGATCGATCACCGGCTCCACAGCTTCGTGACACAGCTTCTTGAAGTCCGCATCGCAGTAGTATCTGGCGGTCAGGCCTGGCTTCCCGTCCTTCGTCCTAAAGACCTCGGGCGGCATAGGAACGGTCTGCTCGGGCGGGCGATGGTCCATATACTCCGTCACTGGAGAGACCATGATCGCGGGGCCGAACATGAACTGGTCGTCGATCGAATGGGTCTTCCGGTCGTTCGCGAAGTCCATCGGGAGGCCGCGCATGATGGAATACCCATCGTGAGTGACCCGCCAGCCCAGCGAATAGATGTAGGGCAACAGCCGGTATCGCAGGTTGTCGAACTTGACCAGCGTGTCGCTGTAGTCGCCAAACTCCCAGATCTCGCGCGGAGTCTCCGAGCCGTGCGAGCGGAAAATGGGCGAGAAGGCGCCTAACTGGAACATGCGTGCATACAGTTCCTGATACGCCGGGTCCTTACCGCCGTTCGAGAACACGCCGCCCTGACACCCCAGCGAGTACGCGCCGATATCGAAGGTCCAATAAGGTATGCCGGCCATGCTGTGATTGATCCCCGCGGAGATTTGCTTCCGGTAAACGCCCCAGTCCGCGCCGATATCTCCCGACCAGGTGGCTGCCGCGGCCCTCTGCTGGCCGGCGAAGGTCGACCGCGTGAGAATGAACACCCGCTTCTGGTCGGTCTCTTTCCGCTGGTTCTGGTAAACGCCTTCCGTGATGACGAGCGAGTAAGGATTGAGATACCGGGCGAACGAGCCGAGATAATTGTTCTCGACCCTCTTCATCTCATACTCTTCCGATTCCTTGGTGAGCGCGTTGACGATGTCGGGCTCAGTCGAGTCCATCCACCAGGCGTCAACTCCCTTGGAGAAGAGTCCGTTGCTCGCGTATTTCCAATACAAATCGTTCGCCGCAGGATTGTACGCATCGTAGTACCGGAATCCGGCCCATCCTACCGGCGAATACAGATACCCGTGGCGCTCCATGTCCTTGTAGATCGGCGCGGCGGACCCGAGCCCACCCCAGATGGAAATCATCAGGTGGAAGTTTTCTTTGTGCAGCAGGTCGATCATTTCCTTTGGCCGTGGGTAGGTGGTTTCGTTGAAGAACATACCGCCCCACATATCGTTCCCGCCCCAGTAATTCCAGTCCTGGACGATGTTATCGATGGGAATCCGCCGCTTGCGGTACTCTTGCGCGATGCCCAGCAATTCGTCGCGGGTCGCGTAATGTTCCTTGCTCTGCCAGTATCCGTAGGCCCACTTCCCGTACATGGGAGCCTGCCCCGTGAGCTGCCGGTATCCGGCGATGGCCTGGTCCATCGTCGGCCCGAAAAAGAAGTAGTAATCGATGTTATCCGCCACTTCGGACCAGAAGGACGTCGCTTGGCGATTGTCAGTGAAGATCGTCTTGGAATAGTTGTCCCAGAATATCCCGTATCCGCCGGTGGAGACCAGCATGGGGGTGACCGCGTCCGTATTGGACTGCACCAGCTTCACAGTCCGCCCGCGATAGTTCATGTAACCGGACTGATGCTGTCCGAGTCCGTACACTCCCTCGTCGGGAGTCAGCGTGAAATTCTGCTGAACGCTGAACGCGGCCTTCTCCTTCTCGATCTGACATGGAGTGAAGACAGCCCGCCCTTGCTCTTTCAGAAGCGCACGGTCGTCCTTGGCGAGATACTGAATCGACCCATCGCTCTTACTCAACTGAACTCTGACCTGGCCCGAGCTCAGCGTGATGGCGGCGGCGCTCTCCTCAAACCGTACGCTCAGATCTGGCACGTCCTTCTGAATCACCGAGAGGCTGAGTTTGTCGGACGTACCGCCGGCCGGCCATTTCACGACGCGAACCGTGCCTTCCGAATAGAATTGCACCCTGACGTTCAGATCGCCGGCCGTCAGCTGAACGCCGTTCCGGATACGCTCGATTTTCGGCGCCTGGCATACCGCCGGCAAAGCGCTCAGGCAGAGGACGAAGCACACTGCCATCGCGCGCCGAGCAGAGATAAGGAGTTTCATTGTTCTGCTTCCTTTCGTGGCGTGCTCTGTGCCACGGAGCTTTCAGTTACGGTCGAGCGCCCGTCTACTTCGCGGCTGCCGCTCGCTTGGCGGCCCAGCGCTTCTTGGCGGCGGCAACGATTGCCCGTCTGCCAGCCGCCGAGAGCTTCCGTTTCGGCTTTGGGGCGGCCTTCGGGGCTGAAGGTTCAGGCGCCTTTTTGGATTCAGCCCACCTCTTTCGCTGCGCCTCGGCGATCCGGGCACGGCCAGCCGCGCTGATACCGCGGCGTTTGCGTTTTGCGGGTGCGGGCGTGACAACGGTCTTGGCGGGGCGGCCGGAGAGCATCTGGCGAAGCTCCGCGATCTGAGCGTCTATTTGCGCCTTTTCGGACTCGAAGCCTTCAATGGCGGCGGTGATGATTTCGTCGGTAAGTTTTGTCGGCATAGGATTCAGGGCAGTCTTCACGTTGACGGCCAACTCTTACACTAACTGATTTCGACTGACTGGAGTAACCGCAGCGCTGAACGGTGCGGTCTTGTGTCGCGCCAGACACGGGTGTCCCGGCTGACACTCCCGCGCTGTTCGAAACCCAAGAAAAGAAGCCGCAGTGGTTCGATCCCGGTGTGGCGCGCCACTTGCACTGTCGTCTCCGACGGCGCTGGCTCGGGAAGAACAACCGGCAAGCCTAAGCATGCCCTACCAATGATGGATAATTGGAGAGTCTTCGGATTATGAGGCCCGGAAGGAACGGAATTCTTCTGATTGGCGGCGCGGTTGGCGTCCTGGCGATCGGGGCGTACTCGGCCGCCGTGCTGTGGCGGGCATCGCGCGCCACCACGGAGTCTGCGCGCGAGTTGCAGGCGGCCTCGGAAATCCGCTTCACCACGGCACGGCTCGAGCGTCCATCGGGCGGCGGTTTCGAATGGTTCTCGACTCCCGCCGTGTTCGCCGACGCGGTTTCGTTTCGCGACCGGTTGTACATCTGCGGTCCGGCGGGGCTGTTTGAATACGATTCCCAGGGCACCCTGAAACGCCGCTTCCGGCCGGGTCTGGAACTGCCTTCCGCGCCGCTGGTGACGCTGGCGGTGGGCGCCGGCAGCGGGCAGCCGGAGCTGTATATTACAACCGCAGGAGAAGGATTGGTGATCCTTGGCGAGGGCGGGTTCCGTCAGATCCGGCCGGTCGAGCAGGGATACCGGAAGCTCACTTCGGTTTTGCCGCTCTCCACCGGCCAGGTGCTGCTCGGCACCGAGAAGGATGGCGTAATCGTTTACGACGGCAAGCAGATCAAGGCACTCCACCCGTCGCTCGCGAAACTGAGCGTCACTTCGCTGGCCGGCGACTATGCGGATCTTTGGGTGGGCACCATCGACCGGGGTCTGGTGCACTTTCATGCCGGCCAAGTGGACGGTTTCGGAACGGCCGAGGGGCTGCCCGATCCCCAGGTGCTCTCCCTCGCGGTGGATGCCGATCGGGCGTTTGCCGGCACTCCCGTTGGCGTGGCTGAATTGGACGGTGGAAAGTTCGCGCGGAACTTGGCGCCCGGCACCTTCGCCCGCGCTCTGCTGGTTCACGGCGATACTCTTCTCGTCGGCACTTTGGAACAGGGCGTGGTCCCGGTTCCCTTGCGGACCGAAGCCGCGCACCCGCTGGTCCGCGAGCCGGAGATGCCGGCGGCGCGGATCGAACATATCTTCCGTATGGAAGCGAATCTATACGCCGTGGCGCGCGATGGCGTTTACTCGCTCGGCTCGGATGGAAACGCGTGGCAGCCCATCCTGCAACCCGAGACGGCCCTGCTGGCCGATGGTCACATTTCCGCACTGGCGGCGGATGCGGCGGGAAGGCTGTGGGTGGGCTATTTCGATCACGGGCTCGACGTGATTGATTCCGGCCTCTCCCATGCCACCCATATCGAAAACGATGCGGTGTTCTGCGTCAACCGGATCGCGCTCGATCCTCACGGGCGGCGGACTGCCGTCGCCACCGCCAACGGCCTGGTCATATTCGATGCGGCAGCCAGGCAGCGCCAGACGCTGACACGCCAGGATGGCCTGATCGCCAACCATGTCACCGACGTGGAACTTCAGGAAGATGGCATGCTGATCGCCACGCCGGCCGGGCTCACCATTATCGATTCCACCGGAACCCGCAGCCTGAACGCGTTTCACGGACTGGTCAACAACCACGTGTACGCCATCGCCTCCGAGGGACAGACCATCCTCGCCGGCACGCTCGGCGGTCTGTCGGTTTTCGAAAACGGGGTGGTCAAGGCCTCCTACACCACGTCCAATTCGCGGCTGAAGCACCACTGGATCACCGCGCTCGGGCGGGTTGGCGACGATTGGTTCGCCGGCACGTACGGCGCCGGCATCCTGCGGCTGGACGGGATGGGGCAATGGCGCAGCTTCGCGGACGCGAGCGATGCGGGCGTGGTCAACCCGAACGCCATGCTCGTCACGGAAAGCCACGTCTATGCCGGAACGCTCGACCGCGGCCTCTAC
This sequence comes from Bryobacteraceae bacterium, assembly GCA_036404395.1. Lineage (GTDB taxonomy): Bacteria > Acidobacteriota > Terriglobia > Bryobacterales > Bryobacteraceae > Bog-375. The sequence continues at coordinate 4,703 of DASWZP010000239.1, forward strand.
GCGTATGACCGCCGCACGGGCCGCTGGACCGCGATCACTGCCGGCTTGCCCTCGCGTAACGTGACGGCGCTCGCCGCGCGCGGCGGCTACGTATATGTAGGTACCGATAACGGCCTGGTGCGCATCCTGGAACAGAATCTGGAGAACCGATGAGAACCCTTTTGAAGCTGTGCGTGCCGCTGATGACGGCTTGCGCGCTGGCGCGAGGCGATGCGGGTGTGTTGATTGCGAGCGGGAAGGACCGGCCCGACAGCAAGATTCTCTCGCTGGCGGAGATGGAGATCGACGTTCACATCGATAACGGCGACGCCCGCGTCAGCATCCGGCAGATCTTCGCCAACCATACGTCCGCAGTGTCCGAGGGGACTTACGTTTTCGCGCTGCCGGTGCGCGCGATCGTCTCCGATTTCGCCGTCTGGGATGACGTCACGCGCATTCCGGGTGTAATCATGGAGCGGCGCCGCGCCGGAGACGTCTACAACGATCTCAAGTGGCAGGCGATCGATCCCGGCCTGCTGCAAGTCGGGGATGGAGGCGCCGACGAGGCGCGCCGCTCCACCGAATTCCGCGCCCGCATCGTGCCGATTCCTCCGAACGGAACCAAGCGCCTGGAAATCGAATACCACGAGCGCATCCCGGTCGAAAACCTGCTGTCACATTTCGCCATCCCGCTGCGTCCGGATGCATATGAAGCCCAGCAGGTGGGCAAGCTCAAGATCTCGTTCGAATTGAGATCGCAACATGCGTTGAAAGATTTTCAGATCGCCGGCACGCTCTACCCGCTGCATATTGCCGAGCGGAACGCGCACCTGGTGCGCGGCAGCTTCAGCGCCGCCAATTTCAAAATGGACCAGGACTTCGCGGCCGACTATCGGCTGGACAGCAGCCGCACCAACACGCTCGAGGTCATCGCCTACCGGAATCCCGCGCCGCCTTCGCCATCCCCCGTGGATTCGACCGCGCCCGCGACCGGCGCGCAGCCCGGTTTCTTCCAGGCGTCGGCGCTGCTGGCCCCCGCGGCCGCCGCTTCCGCCAGCCCGAGCAGACCCAAGACCGTGATCGCGCTCTTCGACGCCTCGCTTTCCATGCAGTGGGAGAAGCTGGACCGCGAGTTTCAGGCGCTCGAGGGCTTGCTGCGCGCGCTGAAGCCGGCGGATGCGTTCAACGTGCTGCTGTTCAACTCTCAGACGGCCGCGTTCGCTCCGGCCCCGGTGGCGGCCAGCCCCGACTCGGTCGAAAAGGCGCTCGCGTTTGTTCGCCGTAGCTCGCTGCGCGGCGCCACTAATCTGGAAGAGGCGTTGAAGGCCGGCCTGGCACAGGACGTTCGCGCCGCCGCCGCACCGGCGCAACGAGAGTCGTACCTGGTGCTGCTGTCGGATGGCGGCGCCACGCGCGGCGCTCTGCAGAACGGAAAGCTGGCGGCCATTTACGCGGCCGCGTGGAAAAAGATTCCGGAGCGCCAGCGGCCGCGCACATTCGTGCTTGCGATTGGCGACGACGCCAACATGCCGCTCCTCAAAATGCTGGCGGGCAACGACGGCGTCTGGGAAGAGGTGCGTTCCACCGAGCCGATCGAATTCAAACTCGCCGCATTTCTCTCCAAGCTCGGGAGGCGTCCGCTGGAGGGCCTGCGGCTGGCCGTTGAGCCGGCAGCGAACTTCGATTTCGTCTACCCGCTCGAAGAGAGCTGGTTCGGAGGCGCGCTGGCTTCATGGGTCGGCGAGTATCGGAAACCCGTGCGGCGCGCCGCGTTCTCCGCCGCGGGGTTCGATCAGGGCCGGCCGCTCCGCATGAGCGCCACGGCCGATCTGCCGGAACAGAGCCTGGAGCATGCGGACCTGCCGCGCACGTGGGCCAAGGCGCGCGTGGACGCGTTACTCGCCAAGATCGAACGCGATGGCGAGGACCGCGCCAGCGTCGACGAAATCATCCGTTTGGCGCGACAGTATAAGTTCGTCACGCCCTATACGTCATTCCTGGCCGCGCCGCGGTCGCTGTTGCGGCCGCGCGTAATCCGCCCCGGCGACCCGGTGCTGCGCGTGAAGACGGATCCCGATATCGTTTCCGTGGTCGCGCTGTTTCCGTTTGGCCTGGTCAAGGAACTGCGGTTTCTGAAGGAAGAAGATATCTGGCAGACGCGCTTTCTGGCGCCGTCCGACATGGCCGACGGTTCTTACCAGGTGAGACTGGTTCTGCGTGACCGCGACGGGCACATCTACCGCGAGGCGAAGACCTTCGTGATCGCCAGTAAACCGCCGGTGGTCCGCGTGAACCTCAGCAAGGCCCGCTACCGGCCGGGCGAAACCATCGAAATGAAAGTAAGTGCGTCCCGCACCACGCGCACCGTAATGGCGCGACTGTATGGCGCGGCTCCGGTTCACCTTTACTGGAATCCCGGTGAGGAGACGAACACGGGTAAGATCGTCGTCCCTTCGTTTCTGCCGGCCGGTAAGTACAACCTAACTGTGACGGCGGAAGATTTCGCGCATAACATCGGAACCGAGGAGGTGGCCCTTGAAGTGGTGCCGTAGTTCGCGCTTGCTGGCGTGCTCCGGGCTGTTCGGCGGAGTGGCGGTGCTGGCCGTTGCCAGTGCGCAGTTGCGCGCGGAGATGAGCGATTGGCTGAAATACCTCGAAGCCAATTCCATCCAGGACGCCTTCTTCCGTAGTGTCGCGTGGCCCAACGGCGCGGTCCGTGTTCGGAGACCGCCGCGCGAAACCCTGCCCGCCCTGACTAACTTGATTACCGCATCGCCCGCTAACGCCGAGTTATACCGGCTGCGCGCCGGCGAGGCGGAGTTGCAATTGGATTTCACGGCCGCGGAGGCCGATTGGCAGAAGTACGCGCAGACGGTGCCCGATTCCGCCGATGGGCAGCTTGCGCTGGCGCAGTTCTATCACCGGCGCTTGCAGCCCGCCGATGAAATGAAAGCCCTGCGGACCGCTGCGCAGGCCCCGTCCGCACCGGCGGAGAAGCTCACTCCCGCGGCCGGGCAGCGTAGCTGGCGCACCTTCGGGCAGATGCTGGAGTTGATTCGGGCCCAGCAGTTACCGGCAGATCTCATCGACCAGACTTACCGCGACTGGATGGCGCGCTACCCGCAGGAACAGGAGCCGTACACGCGGTATTTCGACTATCTTCGCGACCACCGCCAGTTCGACGCCGCCGAGCGGCAGATCGCGGCTTACCAGAAAGCCTTTCCGGATGACCGGATCTACCCGTTTACGGCCCGCGCCGATTTGGAATTGCATCGCGGAAACGCGGCCCAGGCGCTCGCGCTGTATGAGCGCGAGTTCCAACCCCTCTGGCCGTCCAGCCTGATCGAATCCTATCTCGACATGCTCGAGAAAGCGGGGCGCCTTCGCCTGTATCTCGCCGAAACGCGAGCCGCGGTCCGGAAGAATCCCGAGGATCTGCGAGCGGTATCCAAGCTGTTCTTCTGCCTGCGCAAGCTGGGCAACTCACCCGCTGCGCTGCGCGCCCTGGTCGAATTCCGGCTGAGCAAGGAAGCCCGCCACCAAACGTGGACCGCGGATGAACTTACTACCCTCGCTCTCTTGTTCGACCAGGCGCAAGACCCGAATGAATCCATCCGCCATTACTACGCGCTGTACAGCCTGCCGGGCGCGTCCGCGCGAAGCCGCGAGCAGGCTCTCGCCGGAATCGCGAATGTCCTGCTGACCTCACCGGAAGGGCCGATTCGTTTCGGTTCCGGCGACCTTTCGCTGTATCGCGACATCGCCACCATGGATCCTTATCCCGGCTACTTCAACGGGATCCTTTCGCTGCTGTTCAATTCCGAATCGCCGCGCACCAGTTTGGCCGAGCAGGAGCAGGGTGCGACCGCCTATTTCCATCGCGCGCGCGCTTCAGAGTTAGTTGGACTGTTCGACCGGCAATTTCCGCAATCGGCGGAACGGCCCGCGCTCGATGCGCGTTTGATCGAAGCCTACGCCATTTATGGCGAGAGCGATGGCGTGATTAGCCATGGCCGCGATTTTCTGAGTGCATTTCCGTCCGCTCCGCAACGCGCAACGGTGGCCTTGGCCATGGCGGATGCGTATGCGCGCAAAGGGCAGCCGCGCGAAGAGTTCGCCCTCTACGACGCATTATTGAAGGAACTGGCCGCCAAGGCGGACGGCGTGCCATTGGGCGCCGCCGCAGCGCCTCCCGAAAGTGAGGAGGTTGCCGGCCAGCCTGCGCGCCAACCGGACGCCGCCGGCGGCGCACGCTCGCCCGAATATGCACGCGTGCTGGACCGCTATATCTCGCGCCTGGTCTCACTGGATCGGGTGATGGATGCGCTGGCGGTCTGCCGCGGCGAGATCGACCGCAACCCCGACGATCCGGGCCTCTACGAGCGCCTGGCCGCATTCCTCGACCAGAACAAGCTGGGCGGGCAAGTGGAAGCCGTCTACCGGAAAGCCATGGAACGCTTTCCCGACGCCTCCTGGACGCACAAGCTCGCGCGTTGGTATCTGCGCCGTCAGCGCCGCGCCGAATTTGAGAAGCTCACGGCCGACGTGACCAAGATATTCTCCGGCACCGATCTGGAAAAGTACTTCCAGGAATTAGTCCGTTCTTCCGCAATCGGCCCGGCCGCGTACCGGCAGGTCAACCTGTACGCTCATCAGCGATTCCCGAACAACCTGCAGTTTGTCCGCAACCTGCTCGACGCTTACTCACGCAAAGAGACCCTCGATCGCCGCGCGTACCGCGAGCTTCTCCGCCAGTATTGGTTCTATGACGATCACCTCCGGCAGGTGTTCCTTTCCAACTACGCAGACGAAGAACAGCGGGAGGTCGCAGCACTGCGAACCCAGGCCGGCGATACATCGAAATTAGCCGCCAGCGATCCTTGGGGAGCCAGGCTGGCTGCCGAGATGGCGGCGTGGCGATCGCACTTCGAGGAAGCCGCACCGGTATTCGACGCGCTGGCTGCGCAATATCCGGGCGATGCGTCGATTGGCTTGCGCGCCGCCGCGGTCGACCGGTCGCTGGCGGCGTATCGGCCGGAGCTCGCGGCGAAAGCGGTAGCCCTGGTCGAGAACGTCGTAAAGTGCGAGCCTGGCAACCACGCGGCGCTGACCGAGGCCGGCGAGATCTACGCGGATCGCGACCACTTTTCGCAGGCTCGCCCGTTTTGGAACCGCATTCCTCAGATCGAACCGGGAAATGCAGACGGGTATCTCGAAGCGGCCACCGTGTTTTGGGACTACTTCCAGTTTGACGACGCGCTCCGCCTGCTGGCGGAGGGCCGCCAGAAACTCTCCGATCCCGCCCTTTACGCCTACCAGGCTGGGGCGATTTACGAAAATAAGGGGGATTACGATCGCGCCGTCGAGGAATACGTCAAGGGCGCGTTGGAAACCAACAGTGCCCGCGCCGAAAGAGCTTCGCCGGCGCGTTCGCGCCTGCTGCAACTCGCCCGCCGGTCTGCTTTGCGGCCGGCGATCGAAGCCCGGACAGTTGCGCTTGTGACGGGCGGCAATCCCGATCGCGCGGCAGTGGCGCTGCGCCTCGAGGTTCTCGAGCAACAGAATCGCAGAGACGATGCCGGCGCATTCCTTCTTTCCTTGACGCGTGGCACCAGCTCGCCGGAATTGCTGGAGGATTTGAGCGCGGCGGCCGCTCGCCTTGGCTTCGAGAACGTACGCGAGTCGGTTCTCGAGCGGCAAATCGCACTCGCCTCCGACGATGTGGAGCGCATACGCCTTCGGCTGGCACTGGCCCGCTATTACGAGAGCAAGCCGGATGTCGCGGCGGCGCGCGCCGTCATCGAAGACGTCCTGCGCGCGAACCCGGCCATCCTCGGCGTGGTGCGCGCCGCCACGGATTTCTATGGGCGAAACCATTTGCCCGAACAGGCGGTGGATACGCTCGCCACCGCGGCGCGCTCGTCGAATGCGGTTTTCAAGAAACAGTTCACCTTCGAAGCGGCGCAGAAAGCCGCCGATTCGGGCAAGTACCCACGCGCGCGGGATCTGCTTGCCGAATTACTGGCGGGCGAACCGTTCAACGCGGATTACCTGGCAGCCATGGCAGACACATATGCGCGGGCTGGTGAGTACCCGCAGCTCCGCGATTTCTATGCCGCCAAGGTCGCGGACATGAGCCGCGCGTCCATCCCTATCGTGGAGCGCAATCAGCGTGTGGCCGGTTTGCGGCGCGGCCTCATCCCCGCTTTGGAACACCTGAAGGAGTATGCCGCGGCGGTCGATCAGTATATCGAAATTATCAATCGATACCCGGAAGACGAGGATCTGGTCAAAGATGCGGCTCTGTTCGCGTCACGGCACGGGCTCCAGTCGAGGCTGGCCGGTTATTACACGAAGGCATCCGCCGAATCTCCCAAAGACGTGCGGCTGCACGTCGCGCTGGCACGCCTCGAAACGCAGTTCGAGGATTATCCGGCAGCCGTTTCGGCTTACGATCGCGCCATTGCGGTGCGTCCCGACCGGCTGGATTTGCGGATCGCGCAGGCGCAGTTGGAGGAGAAGCTGACGCGTTTCGATCAGGCGATCGAGGCATACAAGAACCTGTACGCGCTGAGCTACCACGATCCGCAATGGCTGCTGAAGGTG
>DASWZP010000240.1:0-4892 GCA_036404395.1 Bryobacteraceae bacterium
GCCGACCACCGAAGAGATGCGCGCGCATCTCGCCGCGATTCCCAATTTAACGCTTTCGGCCGGCGTTCCGCTGGCGCGTCATACGCGCTTCGGCGTGGGAGGGCCGGCCGATCTGTACGCCGAGACCGGCGAGGAGGAAGCTTTTCTCGAAGCGCTCCGCGCGGCCCAAGCGGCCGGCATTCCGGTGATGGTGATTGGCGGCGGCACCAACCTGATTGTCTCCGACCGCGGCTATCGCGGCCTCGTGCTGCGATACCGCGGCGACACCCTGCGCGCGGAAGGCAACCGCGTCACGGCCGGCGCCGGCGCCGAGTTGCAGCGCCTGGTCGACTTCACCATCGATCGCGGCCTGAGGGGTTTGGAAACCCTGGCCGGCATCCCCGGCTGGATCGGCGCGGCCATCTACGGCAATGCCGGCGCGTATGGCCATTCGATCTCCGAACGCGTCGCCGGCGTGCGCTTCTTCGATGGCCGGCGCGTGCGCGCCTTCTCCAATGCGGAGTGCCAGTTCGCCTACCGCGAGAGCATTTTCAAGCGGCACAAAGAGTGGATCGTTTTCTCCGCCGAGTTGGAACTGGAACCGGCGGATCGCGACGAACTCCGCCGCACCGCCGACGGCATCGTCAAGGTTCGCAATGAAAAGTTCCCCGTCACCATGCAGTGCGCCGGCAGCATCTTCAAGAACCTGCTGTTGCGCGATCTGCCGCCCTTCGTGGCGGCCCAGGTGCCGGCTGAGGCGGTGCGCGAAGGCAAAGTGCCGGCCGCCTGGTTCCTCGAGCAAGTGGGGGCCAAGGGCAGCCAGCGCGGCGACATCCACGTGGCCGACTATCACGCCAACCTTATATACAACGCCGGTGGTGGCACCGCTGCTGACTTGCGCGCTCTCATCCAGGATCTGAAAGCCCGCGTGCGCGCCCGCTTCGGCTTCGACCTGGAAGAAGAAGTGCAATACGTAGGCTAAATAAGCCTAAACATCCAGTTGTATCGTGCCGATCTTAGTACTGGGAGGCTGCTGAAAAAGTCCGAAAAACATTCTTGGGCCACCGATGAACACAGATGAACACGGATAGACCAATTCATTTCAATCTGTGTTCATCTGTGTTTATCCGTGGCCATGATGCTTTCGGCGTTTTTCAGCAGGCTCCTGGAGATCGATGCCAGCGCACGAAGCCCTATTCACGAAAGCGGCGCGACGGCACGTCGCCCGTCTGGCGCAGGTGATTGCTCCGGCGGCTGCGGGGCTGGAGCGGAAGTTCCTGGCGCTGCTTCGCAAGCGGCGCTATGGCGCCGTGGAGCGGCGCGCGCTGCTGGCCATTTCACCGTGCGCCGCGGCGCGGCTCGGATCGATAGAGAGATTCCTCGATCAGGTGGAGTATCACGGCCGGCGCCTGGCCAAGTGCAACCTCTCTCCCGACGCGGCCGGCGAAGTGCTGCGGCATTTCGATGAACTGCTGGAGCCTCTCTTGCACGGCAGATTTGGCCCCTCGCTGGAACAACTGCAATGGGCCACGCTGCTGGCGCTGGAGCGCGCATATTACCGCGTGCGCGAAGAAGAAAGCCAGGCGCTGTTCGGCATTTATCGCGCCGGAGCGGAAGTGGCCGATTCCGGGAAGTTGTCCCAACGCCTCGTGCGCCTGCTGGCGAGCGCTTTTCGAGCCCGCGCCGGAGGCCTGTTAGTAAAAGAAGGGGAACTCGACAGGGAACTGCGCCAGCCGTTGTATATCGAACAAGGCACCCCCGGGGAACGGTGGATCGCCGATCCGGCGCTGCGCGGGCGCTACGCCTCCTACTGGTCCTACCCGCTGAACGGGTCGGCGGCGATTCAACTCGGTTTCCCGGTTCCCTATCCCTGGCTGCCGCGCGAATTGGAGCTGATGGAGGCTGCGGCAGAGCACTTCCGCAAAGCCGCCGAGCGGGCGCTGTTGCTGGAGGAGGTAGAGCGGCTGGCGGCCGCCGCGCGGCAAGCCGAGGATGACGAGCGGCGTCGCATTGGCCGCGAGCTGCATGACGAAGCCGGCCAATCGCTGTTGTCGCTGCGGCTGCAACTGGAAATGATGGAGCGCGGCGCGGACCCGCCCATGCGGGCTTGCCTGGAGGAGGCCCGCGGAGTGCTCGAACGGACCGTCGTCGAGCTGCGGCGGATCATCGCCGCGCTCAGCCCGGCCGTGCTGGAGCGGCTCGGCCTGGCGCGGGCTCTGCACCTGTTGGCCGGCCGCTTCGGCAAAACCTTCTCGGCGGGCGTCCGCGTCCGCGTCTCGAGCCACCTGGAGGATTTGCCGCCTTCTCTACAGCAAGTGATCTACCGGATCGCGCAGGAGGCCTTACAAAACGCGGCCAAACATTCTCACGCAACCATCGTAAAACTTTCCGTGATGCGAGCCGATAAGGTTATCAGAACGCGCATTTCAGATAACGGCCTCGGTTTTGAGGCCGGCGTTACGGCGAAGCCAATGTCATTCGGTCTGGCAGGCATGCGGGAGCGCGCGGCGCTCCTGGGCGGCAAGCTTACCGTGCGCAGTGCGCGCAACCAGGGAACGACGGTGATTCTGGAACTGCCGCTGAACTCGGCTTAGGGAAAACCAAATGTCTAAGATTCGCATACTCATCACAGACGATCATGCAATGTTCCGGCAGGGGGTCCGCACCTTGCTCGCGGCGGAGCCCGATCTCGAGATCGCTGGAGAAGCCAGGGACGCCGCCGAAGCGGTCAGCCTGAGCCGGCAGAGCCGCCCCGATGTCGTGCTGATGGATATTGGGATGACGGGGATGAGCAGCTTTGAGGCCACCCGCGTGATCCGCAAGGAGCGGCCCGAAACGCGCGTCGTTTTCCTCTCCATGTACGACGACGACGAATATCTCGCCGAATGCGTCTCCATCGGCGCCAGCGGCTACATCCTCAAGGAAAGTCCCGCCGAGCAATTGTTGACCGCCATCCGCGAGGTGCACCGCGGCGGCAGCTACCTCAGCCCGCGCCTGCTCACCCGCCTGGTGGACGATCTCCGCACCCAGGGGCACGAGCCTGTCCGCCAGCCGCGCTTCGGCACGCTCACCAAACGCGAACGCGAGATTCTCAAGATGCTCGCCGAAGGGCAATCCGTCAAGGAGATCGCCACCGCTTTCGAGCTCAGCGTCAAGACCGTCGAGGCCCACAAGTTCAACTTGATGCGCAAGCTCGATATTCACAACAAGGCCCAACTCGTGCAGTATGCGATCCAGAAGAAGATTATTCGCCTGTCCGAGCCGCTGGTGAACTGAACCCACAACATTCTCGCGCCCGCCCTGTGGGGCAGGATGGTATCCTGCGAGCGACCCAGAGGGTGCCCCGGTCAATCGGCGCCTTCGGGCGCAAGCCCGGCGTTGTACGCAAGCACAATCACGTCCCGAACTCTCGCCTCCGCACTCACACCGCTGCAATTTCCACTCGCGCTCCGCGTTACACTCGACTTTTAGCCAACCTATGCGTCTACAGAAAACAGTGCTTCCTATCGCCAGATCCAGTAGCCCGGCGGCGCGCCGATGACCCCCGAACAGTTCCGCCAGTGCGGCCATCAGGCCATCGACTGGGTGGCCGATTATCTCGCCCAAGCGCAACGTTACCCGGTGCTGGCGCGCGTGCAACCCGGCGAGCTCACCGACGCTCTGCCCGCTCGAGGGCCCGAACAGGGCGAACCGCCGGAATGTCTGCTGGCCGATTTCGAACGGCTCATCCTGCCGGCGGTCACTCACTGGAATCACCCCGGTTTCATGGCCTTTTTCGCGAACTCCGGTTCGGCGCCCGGTATTCTGGGGGAGTTGCTGGCGTCCGCGCTCAACCTCAACGGTATGCTCTGGAAGTCGAGCCCCGCGGTCGTCGAGCTCGAGCAGGTCACCCTGCGCTGGCTCCGCCAATGGACCCGTCTGCCCGAGGATTGGTTCGGCCAGATTTTCGATACGGCGTCGGTGGGCAGCATGCACGCGCTGGCCGCGGCGCGCGAAGCCGCGGACCCCAATTCGCGCGCCAAGGGCACGGCGTCCGATTTGGTGGTCTACACTTCCGAACAGGCGCATTCCTCCATCGAAAAAGGCGCCATCGCGATCGGCATCGGTCAGGAGCGCGTGCGCAAGGTTCCCGTGGACGCCGAGTTTCGCCTTCGGCCGGATGCATTGGCCGAGATGATCGACCGCGACGTGGCCGCCGGGTTGCGCCCGTGCGCGGTCGCCGCAACCGTGGGAACCACCGCGACCACCAGCGTCGATCCGGTGCCCGCCATCGCGGAGATCTGCCGGGCGCGCAACATCTGGCTGCATGTGGATGCCGCCTATGCCGGCTCGGCCGCGGTGGCCGAGGAGTTTCGTTGGGCGCTCGCCGGTTGCGAGCACGCCGATTCCATGGTCACCAATCCGCATAAGTGGATGTTCACGCCGGTAGACTGTAGCGCGTTCTACACAAGCCGCCCGGATGTGCTGCGGCGCGCTTTCTCGCTGGTGCCGGACTATCTCGCCACCGCCGAAGATCCGCGCGCCGTCAACCTGATGGATTACGGGGTTCCGCTCGGCCGCCGCTTCCGCGCCCTCAAACTTTGGTTCGTCATGCGCAGCTACGGGCGTGTAGGAATCGCCAGCCTGATTCGCGAACAGATCCGCGTCGCGCAGGCGCTCGCGGCCGAGGTCGATGCCCATCCTCGCTTCGAGCGCACCGCTCCCACGCCGTTCTCCACGGTCTGTTTCCGCTACCAGGGCACCGATGACGAGAACCGGCAAATCCAGGAGCGCGTCAACGAGACCGGCGAGTTCTTCATCTCCGGCACCAAACTGCATGGCCGTTTCACGCTCCGCCTGGCGATCGGCAATATGGCTACAACCCAGACTCACGTCGACCGCGTGTGGGAGTTGATCCAGGCCGAGGCCGCCAA
>DASWZP010000241.1:0-8207 GCA_036404395.1 Bryobacteraceae bacterium
CGTGCGGTCCATGAAGGCTTCGATGCCGTCGGCGGTCTTGCCCAGCGATACCACTTCCAACTGGCTGACGACGGGGCAGCCGACGCCGGATTCGGTGATGCCGTAGTGGGCCAGCACGTCGGCCTGGCCGGCGGCGGAGGCCGCGCCGTGGCTCCCCATGGCAGGGAAGATGAACGGCTCGACGCCGGCTTCCTTCCAGTACTGGACGACCGCGCGCACGATGGTCGAGATGTTATGGATGCCGCGGCTGCCGACTCCGATGGCCACGCGGTCGCCCGGCTTCAGGCGTGAGGCAAATCGGGCGGCGGCGAGCTGACGGCGGACTTCGGCCGCGACGTCGGGAATCTGGCGATCCGGGAGATTCTGGCGGACCAGCAACAGGCGAGGAAGCTGCATATTCGACTATATTTTAGCGCCAGAGAGGCGAGGCTCGCGTCGCCTCGCGTTGGCCGGTCGGGGACCGGCCCCACAAAGGCTAGTATTTTCCAATTACTGATAAACGGGCTTTATTCCCTTAATATGGAGTCACATGAGGAAGCTCGCTGCCACGGCTGGTCTGGCTCTCGCTCTGTTTGGCGCGGCGGCGGACCGTTCCCTCACGCCGGATTACGCGTATGTCGCTGCCCCTCAATACGATAGCGCGGCATGGCGAAGCGGGCGCGAGCGCTTCCCGGCGGGCGCGGCGGTGATGCTGGTAACATCTCAAGGGCAGCGAAAGCTCGCCGCCGATTTCTACGCCTCCACCGACCCGGCGGTCTCCTTCGATGGATTGCGCATCCTGTTCGCCGGCAAGCGCACCGCCGCGGGGCCCTGGCAGATTTGGGAAACCGCCGTCGCGGGTGGCGCGCCGCGGCAACTGACCACGGCCGACACCGATTGCATCCGCCCGTTGTACCTGCCCGATGGCCGCGTCGTTTACACGCGGGTTTTCCCGCACGGCTCGGAAATTCAGATCGTTCCGCTCGCCGGCGCCGCGGCGCCCGAGACGCTGACCTTTGTTCCCGGCTGGTACCTCACCGACGACGTGTTGCACGATAGCCGGATTCTGTTCGAAACCAACGGCGACCTGTGGACGGTTTACCCGGACGGCACCGGCGTCGAGACCATTCGCTGCGATCATGGCCCGCAGCGCGCCAACGCACGCCAGGTTGCATCGGGAGATGTGATCTTCAACGTGGGCAAGCGCCTGGCACGTTTCACACCCGCCCTGGCCGAGCAGACCGGCGTGCCGCAGCCCAATCTGGAAGCGGCCGGACCGGGCGCGGAGATTTCGGCGGACCGCTGGCTGATCCCGCTGCGCAGCAGTCCCGCGCGGCCGTTTCGTCTATTCGATTGGAATAGCTCGAGCGGCCAGCGCGTGGAGTTGAATCCCGCCGTGCCCGGCAACGCGGTCGAGCCCGTCGTAGTCGCCAGCCGCGTACCGCCGCGCGATTTTCCTTCGGCGCGCGTGCCCACCCGCACCACCGGGAACCTGCTGTGCCTCAATGCGCACGAATCGAAAACTCCGATCGCGGGCGACATCGCGACGGTACGCGTCTTTACCGAGGACGCCGCCGGTGCTTCCGTGCTGCTGGGCCAGACGGTGGTGGAATCGGACGGCTCGTTTTACGTGCAGGTGCCGGCCGACCGGCCGCTGCGCATGGAGCTGTTGGGCCGCTCCGGCGCGGTGACGCGGGCGGAAAAAAACTGGTTCTGGATGCGGCCCAGCGAACAGCGCGTCTGCGTGGGCTGCCACGCCGGCCCGGAACGGTCGCCTGAGAACCGGGTGCCCGAAATCCTCAACCGCACCACAGTGCCGGTCAACATGACGGCGATCCCAGGACAAACCAAATGATCATGAGAATGGCATCCTTCGTTTCTGTTTTTTGCCTGGCGGCGGGCCTGGCCCTGGCGGCCGATCCGCCAACCGGCGTCATTCGTTTTGACGACGCGACGCCGACGTCCGGGATCACCTTCTCGCATTCCTTTGGCGCCGAAAAGCTGGGCTCGCTGCTCGAAAGCACCGGCGCGGGCTGCCTGTGGTTCGATTTCAATAACGATGGCAAGCCCGACCTGTTCGTAGTGAGCGGCCGTCCGCTCGGGCCCGGCATGCATCCCTACCCGTTGCGCAAGCAGCCCGCCGAAGCGCCGCACAACCACTTATATCGCAACGATGGCAACGGCCACTTCACCGATGTCACTGTACAAGCGGGCCTGGCCGGCGACGGCTTCAGCTTCTCCGCCATCGCCGCCGATTTCGATAACGACGGTTACACCGACTTACTGGTCACCAGTTATGGCAAAGTGACGCTCTATCGCAACAAGGGCGACGGTACCTTCGAAGATGTCACGGTCAAGGCCGGGCTCGGCAACGTGAAGGGATGGGCGATCGGCGCCGCGTGGCTGGATTACGACCGCGATGGCTGCATCGATCTCTTCATCGGCCGCTATGTGAAGTTCGACCCCACTTACCGCTCTTACTACGCGGCCGATAACTACCCCGGGCCGCTCGACTACGAAGGCGACACCAACCTGCTATTCCACAATACCTGCAAGGGCACCTTCGTCGACGTCAGCGAAAAATCCGGCATTGCGGCATTCAAGGGCCGCACCATGGGCGTCACCGCGGGCGATTTCGATGGCGATGGCTACCCCGATATCTACGTCGCCAACGATAAGACCGAGAACTTCCTGTTTCACAACAAGGGCAACGGCACCTTCGAAGAGATCGCGACGGAAGCTGGCGCCGCGTTCGGCCAGAACGGCGAATCCACTTCGGCCATGGGCCCTGTGTTCTTCGACGCCGAAAACAACGGAAAAGTGGACCTGTGGGTGAGCGATTCCAAGTACAACCGCCTGCTGCGCAACACCGGCAAACTGCCGTTCGTCGATATCACCCAGCAGGCCGGCATTTCGCAGCAAGCCGCGCAATATACAAGCTGGGGCACCGGCGCTTACGATTTCTCGAACAGCGGGCTGCGCGACATTTTCATCACGCACGGCGGACTGATTCACTTGATCCCGCAAGAGGATTCGATTTTCAAGAACCTGGGCGCAGGCAAGTTCGAGGACGTCTCCACCGGCGCGGGGCCGTTCTTCGCGACGAAGAGCGTGGGGCGCGGGGCCTGCTTCGCCGACTACGATACCGACGGCCGCGTGGATGCCTATATCGTCAACCTGGGCGCTCCGGGCACGCTGCTGCACAATGTCTCGACGCCAGTGGGCCATTGGTTGAAGGTCAACCTGGTGGGCACCAAGAGCAATCGCGATGGCATCGGCGCGGTGGTCGAGGTGGAAGCCGGCGGCGTCAAACAGCGTGCCGAACGCACGGCCGGTTCCGGCTACCTGAGCCAGGACGACTGGCGTTTGCACTTCGGCCTCGGCGCGGCCACCAAGGCCGACAAAATCACGGTCCTCTGGCCGAGCGGCATCCACCAGGTGGTGGAGAACATTCCGGCCGGCCAGGTGTTTACGATTACGGAGAAGTAAGGATGGGGATGGGGATGCAAAGGCGAACGTGGCGCACGCACTCGTGCGTGCCGCGTCGGCAATCGTGCCGACGCACGCCCCGGAATGCGCATCGGAGCCGCGACCGTAAGGGAGCGGTCGCTTCGATCCTCGCCTGCCTCATCTTCGCTTCGATGGCCGTCGCGCAGACCCGCTATCCCAGCCCCGATGACCTAGTCTTATCGCCGGATGGCACGCGCCTCTACGCGGTGTTGAGCGGCACCGGCGAAGTGGTTGCCATCGACACCACTACACGCGCCATCGCCGGCCGCGTCCCGGTCGGCAAGGTTCCGCGCGGCATCGCCGTGACGCCGGACGGCGCGCGCCTCTATGTCACCAATTCGTGGGCGGACACGATCAGCGAAATCGATGCCGCCACGCTCCAGCCGCTGCGCACACTGCCGGCCGGTTTTGAACCGACCGGGGTTGCGTTCGATGGCCGCGGCGCGCTCTACGTCGCCAACCGGCTGAGCGATGACGTGGCCGTGGTGGACTTGTCGAGCGGTGCCATTACGCGCCGCTTGATCGCGGCCCACGGCGCCAGCTTCGCCGCTGCCTCGGCCGATGGCTCGCGCATTTTCGTCACTCACATCTACCCCATCCTAGGCAAATTCCGCACGCCGACGCGGTCGGAGATTACGGAAATCGACGCGCGCAGCCAGATTGTCACCAATCGCATCTCGCTGCCGGATGCCGCGGGGGTTTTTCATGTGGCCATTTCGCGCGACGGGCGGCTCGGCCTGGCGGCTCTGCTGCGTCCCAGAAACCTGGTTCCCCTCGCGCACGTGGAACACGGCTGGGCGATGGGCGATTCGCTGGCGGTCTTCGGCGACGATATAGGCGGCGCGGTCCAGCTTCCGCTCGACGCCATCGAGGATTACTTCTCGCTGCCGTTCGGCGTGGCCATCGCTCCCGATCAGAAGCGCGCGTACGTCTCCGCCAGCGGCTCCAACGAGGTTGCCGTTCTCGATCTGGCGCGCCTGGTGGCGGCCGCGCGCTCGCCCTCGGCCGCGCGCATGGCCAACGATCTTTCGGCGGCCTCGCGTTACGTAATCGCGCGCATTCCGGTGGGCCGCAACCCGCGCAACATCGCGCTCTCTTCCGATGGGGCGACTCTCTGGGTGGCCAATCGACTGGACGACAGCATCTCGATTATCGATACCGCGCGCCTGGCGGTTACCGGTAGCATCGCGCTCGGCGCCCCGGCCACGCTCACTGCGGAACGCCGCGGGGAACGCCTGTTCTACTCTTCGGCGGTCTCCTTCGGCCACAGTTTCGGCTGCGCGAACTGCCATCTCGATTCCACCTTCGACGGCCTCAACTGGGACCTGGAGCCGGATGGCTTCGGCATCGACATCGTCGACAACCGCGCGCTCGAAGACATCGCCGACACCTCTCCCTTCAAATGGAATGGCCAGAACCCCGATCTCGAAACCGAATGCGGCCCGCGCACCGAGCGCTATTTCTTCCGCTCGCAGGGCATCCGCGGCGGCGACCTGGAAGACTTGGTGGCCTACATCAAAGCCATTCCGCTGCGCCCCAACCGTTATCGCGCTCCCGATGGCGAGCTGACGCCGGCGCAGGAGCGCGGCAAGACCATCTTCCTGCGCACCAACCGGAAAGATGGCACTCCCATTCCGGAAGGAAACCAGTGTTTCGTTTGCCATTCCGGCAAGTATTACACCAACCAGTTAGTCGCCGATGTCGGCACCGGCAAGCCAACCGACCGCTCGCCGCTGATCGATACTCCCGAGCTGACTAACGTGGTCAACAGCGCGCCGTATCTCCACGATGGCTCGGCACACACCTTCGAAGAAATCTGGACCATCTTCAATCCCAAGGACCAGCACGGCGTCACCAACGATCTCGCCAAGGATGAGTTGAACGACCTCATCGAGTATTTGAAAACCTTATGAGAGCCACCATCATCGCCGCATTCCTGGCCGCCTCGGCGCTGTCCGCGCAGGATCTGCCGCGGTTTCGCTGGGAGAATTTCTCGACCGCCAACGGACTGCCCGACAATCGCGTCTATAGCGTTTGCGTGGATGGCGGCCGTATCTGGGCGGGCACCGACAACGGGCTGGCGCTTTACGAAAATGGCAAATGGCGCGTGTTCACCACCGCCGATGGACTGGCGCACCGCGCGGTGCTCTCCCTGGCGTTGGACAAGAAGACGCACACGCTCTGGATCGCCACCATGGGTGGGCTGAGCCGCTACTCGGCCGGCCGCATCGATACCTTCACGCAGCTCAATAGCGGCCTGCCCAACGACGTGGCCTACGGCGTCACCGTGCAGGGCGACCTGGTCTGGGTGGCCACTGCCGCCGGCGGCGCGCGCTATGACACGCGCACCAACCAGTGGAGCATCTTCAACGAGCGCAATACGCCCATGTACGAGATCTGGACCTACAATGTGACCGCCGCGGAAGACAAGGTATACTACGCAGTATGGGGGGGAGGGGTGCTGGAGTACGACGTCAAGACGGAACGCTGGAAGGATTATAACGATCCCGACGGCGAAAACGAGATCGTGCTCTTCAAGGACCAGGGGCTGATTCACGAAATCACCACCTCGGTCAGTTATGTCAATAAGATCCTTTGGGCCGCCACTTACTTCGGCGCCAGCCGGTATGACGGCCGTAACTGGCGTAACTTCTTAGATAAAGATAGCGGCCTTCCCAGCAATTTCCTGAACCAGGTGAAAACCGTGGATGGCACGCGCACCTGGTTCTCCACCGACAAGGGGCTGGCTTATTACGATGGCGTCCAGTGGGCCACTTACCGGCCCGCTCTCGATACGCACGCGCCCGAAATGCTCGTGCGCGACGCCGCGGGCGCGGTTACCCATGTGCCCGTCACCACCGCGCCGGCCTTTCATTACACGTTTGGCATTGATTTTCAAAATGACGATATTTGGGTGGCCACGGCCAAAGGCCTGAGCCACGGAATCCGCATGAAACCGGGAGACAAGTAAAACCATGACGATACTCGACACGTTGGACCGGATCGGCAAGACCATGCAAGTCAAGACGAAGGCCATTACGGAGCACTCCGTTCTCAACGAGGCCTACGATTACGAAAAGCCCAGCTCATTTTCGCGCGGCTTGCGCATTGATCTCGATAACCTGGTGATCCTATTGATTTCCGGCACCGCCAGCATCGACGAGCAGGGACAGACCGTCCACATCGGCGACTTCGATGCACAGCTTCGCCGCACTTATCACAACATCACCGGGTTGCTGGCCGCCGAAGGCGCCACCTGGAAGGACGTGGTGCGCACCACCTGTTACCTGCGCGACATCGAGCGCGACTACGCCGCCTTCAACGAAGGGCGCACCGCCTTTTTCCGCGAGCAGGAGCTCGATCCGCTGCCGGCCTCGACCGGCATCCAGGCCATCCTGTGCCGTCCCGAGCTGCTGATCGAGATTGAAGCCATCGCAATGTTCATTCCGAAACCGAAGGAGTAAGAGATGGTTGCGGCAGGAATGTGGTGCGGGCTGCCGGCCGGAGCGGCAGGCAGCCTTGGCGGCCGCCGCTTCCCGGCCGTGTTGCTGACGATTTTGCTGGCGGTCCCACTAGCTTGGGCGCAATCGGGCGCCTGCTCCTGTGGCGCCAACCCGCCCGGTCCGCCGCAGAGCCGCAGCGTGGAGTCTTACGCCAACACTCCCGAGGATCTGAAGCCATTTTCCAAATTCACCCAGCCCTATTACCAGCACTACACCAAGACGCCCGAATACAATGGCGCGTCCGCTGACGTGACCACGCTGAAGCCATCCGACGTTTCCGAAGTCGCCATCGGCTTCCTGGGGCCGATCGAGGCGCACAAGGATATCGCGCTCGGCACCGCCATGCTGCACGGCGCGCAGATGGCGATTGACGAGGCCAATGCGCGCGGCGGCTACGGTGGCAAGCCATTCCACCTCAAGATCCACAACGATGCCGCCACCTGGGGCGCCTCGAGCAACGAGATCGTCAAGATGGTCTACGACGAAAAGGTGTGGGCCATGCTCGGCTCCATCAGCGCCGATTCCACTCACATTGCCCTGCGCGTTTCCTTGCGCGCCGAACTGCCCATCGTCAACAGCGCGGCCACCGACCCCACCATACCCGAGACCCTGATTCCGTGGATACTCACCAGCATCCAGGACGACCGCGTGCAAAGCTACACGCTGGCACGCAGGATTTACACCGATCTCGGCCACAAGCGAGTCGGCCTGCTCCGCGTCAACGAGCGCTACGGCCGTTTCGGAGTCGTCAAGTTTCGCGATGCCTCCCGCCGCCTCGGCCATCCCCTGATCATCGAACAGAAATTCGCGCCCGGCGATACGACCTTCACTCGCGAACTCCAGGTGATCAACGACTCGCGCGTGGATGCCATCGTGCTCTGGGCCGATGCGCCGGCCGCCGGCACGATTCTCAAACAGATGCAGCAGATGGGCATGAAGCAGCCGGTCTTCGGCGCTGCGCGCGTGTTGGGAGACGGCCTGTTCGCCAATGCGGGCAAAGCGGTCGAAGGACTGGAAGTGGTCTACCCGTACAATCCCGATCGCGACGACCCGCTCTGGCTCGATTTCCAGAAGCGCTTCACGGCCCGCTATCAGGCCAAGGTGGACGCGTTCTCCGCGCTGGGCTTCGATACCATGAACATCCTGCTCGACTCGATTTGCCGTGCCGGCTTGAACCGCGGCCAGATCCGCGACGCGCTCTACAGCCTCGAGCGG
>DASWZP010000242.1:0-25646 GCA_036404395.1 Bryobacteraceae bacterium
CGATCAGGTTTGTATTTTGCAGCTTGCGGCGCCTTCCTGCGCGTGACGCCACAGGTACGCGGCAAAGCGACACATCTCGCGGGCTAAAGAGCTTGCTGAAAAACACCAAAAGCATCATGGCCACAGATGAACACAGATTGAAAAGAACTGGTTTATCCGTGTTCATCTGTGTTCATCCGTGGCCCAAGAATTTTTTTCGGACTTTTTCAGCGGCCTCTAAAACCTGTGATGGCGAAGCTGTCCTTTCGGCATTCGACGTGCTCGGATTGGATATCATGCTGCGGAGAGCGATAGTGTGCCTGGCGCTGCTGAGCGCGGCCAGCGAGGCGGCGACGTCCGGCTTCTTGCTGGGCTTGGACTACAGCGAAACGGCGCCGGTTCCTCTTTCCCTAATCGTCTGGGCGCCGATTGCGGCGGACGCCGCCGGAGAACTGTACATTCAGTCGATTTGCACTATCTCTGGCGTCGTTTCTGCTTGCATCACCAAGTTGTCTGCCGACGGACAGACCATCTTGTGGCAGCAGACCGGCGCGGGCTTCCCTTCCACCATGGCCGTCGACCCAAGCGGAGCCATCTACCTCGCATGGGGGAGTCAATCGGCATCTCCATTCGTGGTCGAGAAGCTGAGCCCCGATGGCGCCACGGTCGTGTGGAAGACGCCGATCCCCGGCTCCGCGCTGGTGGATGGCAGTGCCCGCGGCGATCCAAGCCTCGCAGTCGATTCCTCGGGCCGCGCGTTCGTGGTCTGCGACGCGGCCACCGGAGCCGTAGTAGCTCGCTTGAATGCGGCCGGCGCAGTCGACTTCACGCTGCATGTGCCGGTCAAACCGCTCGCGATCGCGGTCGATCCCACCGGCTCGGACATTGTAGTCGCGGTGGGAGGCGGTATCGCGCGGCTGGCATCGGACGGCATCACCTGGATCGATATCGACCTGCCGCAGCCGATCGTAGCGCCACCGCTCACCCTGCTTCCCAACCCGGCGCTGGCTGTCGCAGCCAATGGCGATGCGGTCATCTATGGCAGCGTGCCGAACGGCGCCTGGGTGCTGCAGCGAATCGACCCGGCGGGCGCGGTGGTGTTCTCGAAGGCATTTCCCGCCGGCTCGCAAGGTGGCCTGGCGTTGGACGCAGCCGGCGACGCCTACATCACCGGCTACACCGGAAGCGCGCTGTACGCGGTTCGGAACAGTCTCGCGCCGTGCGGAGCCACGTGGCTGAGCGTGTATGCTCCGGATGGCTCCGTTCTGCAGACGACGTACCTGCCCGGCGCCGGAGTGACGGGTTCCCCAGCCTATATTGCCGTCGACGCGGACTCCGCGGTGCACGTGCTGTCCGCAGTCCCTTCAACCGCCGCGCCTACGCGAACCGGCCCATTCGGCGCCGCGGCCGCGGGCACTTTGTACCGCTTCTCTCCCAACGCGAACGCGCAGACGCTATCGCTCGCCTGCATCGGCAACGGAGCGAGTTTCCTCACCGGGCCGGCCGCGCCGGGAGAGATTGTGAGCCTGTTCGGCAACGGGCTCGGGCCACTACAAGGCGTGCAGCCCGCCACGCCGCAGAACCCGTACCCGGCGCTGGCAGCCGGCGTGGAGGTGACGTTCGGCGGCACGCCTGCACCGTTGCTGTGGGTGCAGGATGCCCAGATCAACGCCGCCGTGCCATGGTCTCTCACCGGGGCGGCAACCGAAGTCTGCGTGACGTATAACAACGCGCAGTCGAACTGCCTGGCGTTGCCAGTGGCGCAGGTTTCACCCGGCGTATTCACCGTGGATGGCATCCACGCCGCGGCCGTCAATCAGGATGGAACTCCCAACTCGGCCGCGAACCCAGCGTCGCTCAGTTCGACCGTGTCGGTCTTTGGCACCGGTCTCGGTCCGTTCAGCGCGGCGCCTCTCGATAGCTCGCTTGCCGGACTGCCGGTTCCGGTGAACGCCCCGGCCGGTCTCGAAACCGGTTGCGTGCAAGGCTCCGGCTGCCCGACTCCCATTTCATACAACACCATCTACGCGGGGCCCGCGCCATCGCAGGCCGCGGGGCTGAGCCGAATCGACTTCAAAGCCAGCGACGCGGTCTTGAACGACGGCCTGGTTCCTCTTTACCTGACACTTCAGACGCAATCCGGCCTGGCACTCAGCAACCCGTTTCAGATTTACGTGACCGGCCCATGAGGAGCTTCGCATGATGCTTTGGAGATCGTCTTTTTTGCTGGCGGCGCTGGCCGTGACGGGCGCGGCGGCAGCCCCGAGCTTCCGCCTGGGAATCGACTATATCGAATGGGGGCCGTTCACCCTAGAAACCGCAACGCAGATTGCCGCCGACAACGCCGGAGAGCTTTACATCTTCACCATCTGCTCACCCGTTGTGGACGGCCCGCCGTGTGGGACGAACATCACCAAACTGTCCGCCGACGGAAAGACCATACTCTGGCAAACCGATCTCGGATTCACGTCGCAGCTTGCCGTCGGCGGCGACGGCGGTGTTTACGTCGTCGAAGCCGCGGAGTTCAACCTGGTCGCAACGAAGCTGAGCGCGGACGGAGCCGGCGAGACGTGGCGCGCGGTGATCGGCCCGAATTTGGGTTCCGCATCGAAATGCAGCGGGCTTGCGGTCGATTCGAACGGCCGCGCTTTCGTGGCCGTGGATTCTCTCAATGCGAACGGCCAGCCGGCCGGGTGCGCGGTGGTTCGCCTGAGCGCCGCGGGCGCAATCGACGCCACATTTCCCGGTGCGCCGCAGCAAACCTATCGCGTCGCGGTCGATCCGTCCGGCGCGGACGCCGTCGTGGCGGGAGTGGGCTTTGCCCGCCTCTCGCAAAGCGGCACCTGGACGGCCTTCACGCCGCAGAACCCTGTGTATGCAGTGGGGCTCGCGGTCGATGCGAACGGGGATGCCGTCCTGTCCGGCCAAAATGGCGCCAGCCTGCGCTCGTTCCTCGAGCGCGTCAATCCCGCCGGCGCGACCGTCTTCTCGATTACCAACGCGGGCTACGGACTTGCGCTCGACGCGGCGGGAAACGCATACGTCACGGGCAACAGCGGAGGATTCCTCCATCCGGTCTTGAACACCGTTGCGCCGTGCGGATCGACGTGGCTGAGCGCATACGGCCCGGATGGGTCGCTGCTGCAGACGACCTACGCCGCCGGCGCCAGCCTCGTCGCGGTCACTCCGGATTCCACCGTGTTCGTCTGGAACTCGGAAACTTCGGCCACACCCACGCAGATCGGCCCGTTTCCGCAGTTTCCGAATAACCCGATCTACGGATCGGCTGTTCTGTCCCGCCTCTCGCCGCACGCCGACGCACAGGTCCTCCCGCTGGCGTGCGCCGGCAATGCGGCGACTCTCGGCACCGGGCCGGTGGCGCCGGGAGAATTGGTGACATTGGTCGGAAACGGGCTCGGACCCCAGCAGGGTGTCGAGCCTCAGGCCACTCTCGAAACCCCCTATCCAATCGAAGCGGCAAACGTGGAGGTGACGTTCGACGGGATACCGGCGCCGCTGCTCTGGGTGCAGGATTCGCAGATCAATCTCGTGGTGCCGTGGTCGGTGACCGGAAGCGGTACCGGAAGCGGGCCGACGACGCAGGTTTGCGTCACTTACAACAACGTGCAGACGAATTGCCTGTTCTGGCCGGTGGCGCAGACCGCCCCTGGCGTATTCACCGTGGATGGCGTCCACGCGGCAGCAGTGAATCAGGATGGGACCATCAACTCGGCCACCAACCCCGCGCCGGCGGGCTCTCTCGTCTCGGTGTGGGCGACTGGTCTCGGTCCGATCACTCCACCCCAGGCCGATGGCACGCTGGTGGGGTTTCCGCTGCCCACTGACGTTCTGCAGGCAGCAGTCGGGTCGATAACGGCTATCGGGATCGGGGGCCCTTTTACAATCTTCACCCCCTTCGTGATGACGTATGAGGGACCGGCGCCATACCAGGTCGCCGGAACCAGCCAGATCAACTTCAAGCCCGCGAGCGGCTCGATTTATGTGGAAGTAGGCTCGACCACCAGCCCGGCCTTCCAAGTTTACGTCGCTGGTGGAACCAGCCAGTGAGCGCCGGCGGAAAACGGCAATCGAGCGGATCCGCGGTGAGCGGCAAACTCACCTCGCGATCCGGGACACGGCGCAACGCATGCACCGGTTCCGCGAGAGTTCGCGGACACCGCTACCGGGCGCATTCGTAGGCACTGCCGGAGCGTGCTACGGCTCCGTGATTTCTTTTTCGACAACTAAGCGATCCGGTGGCGCAGGAGGGCTCGGGATGACGAAGTTGTCGATCAGCACCAGTATGCCGAAAGCGACGAAGCCCCACGCCGCGCGGCTGAGGATACCGATGCCGATCGCAATCGACATGAAAGCAATGATCCTTAATGCTCGAGTTCCATTCATATGTGTTCTCTAAGCTGCTGAAGTTTCCGATGTCTCTGTTGCCGTATCTCTGGCGCCTCTCGGGATTGCGGCGTCCCATGACTCCACACTTTGCATCGCCCGGGTACTCGTAGCGCCGCCGTCCGGCGTCCACCGCTCGAGTTGCCGCACCACCTCCGCGGACACAGCGGGCAAGGCTTTGGCGACCTCGGGCGACAACTGCGTTCCCAATCCTATCGCCGCCGGTTGGACTCCCACCAGGACAACCTGGCGGGGCGCCTGGCCGAGCAAACGCAGGTCGTCGAGCAGCCCGGGGATTCCGGACTGGTGTGCGTTCCGCGTATCGATCTTCTGCGGATCGGGGCCGCTCAAATCCATCCGGATGGTCGTGCCGGGCGGCAGGCCCGCATCCACGGCGTCGACGATCAGCAGATTCTCACAGCCGCAAACCTCGGCCAGCAAATCCGTTCCGACGGTGCCTCCATCGATCAGGCGAGCCATCGATTCGACGCGCGTATCGCTCCGCAACCGGCGGACCGCATGGATGCCGACTCCATCATCGGACAGCAGCAGGTTTCCGACGCCGACGATGGCAATCGGCCGCGGCGGATCGAGATCGCGGGAGACGCTAGGTTCGCCAGTGAGATCGATCACTGCGGCCCTCCCGTGTGGCACGAGTTGCACGGCTGTTCCGCCCACGCGTTGCCGATGTCGACCGGGTGCTGGAAAGCCAGCCCGTCCGGCCCTTTGGCGAATTGCAGGCTGCCGGCCTTACCCTGCTGCAGGATCTTGTGACAGTCGCCGCAATCGGAGCGAATAGCCTTCCCGCCCAGGCTCTTATGCTGGCCGTCATGGCAGCGGAAACAGCCCGGGAACTGAAGGTGGCCTTCATTCACGGAGTATGTGTCCCAGCGGACTTTCATCCCCGGGAAGAAATATCGGTTGTAAGTCCCCTGTAAGTAAACGACAGCGGCAGTGATCGCCTGCCGTTTACTCGTATATACCTGCGGGTAAGTCTTTTGATAATAGCCGCGCAGGGCGCTGTCGATTCCCTGCATCGCCTGATGTCTGTCCCCGTAAGCCGCGGTAAGCGCCGCTACGCCCTGTTGCTTGATAAACGGCAGAGACGCGTCCAGACGGCCATCGGCCAGCGCCACGTCTACGCTTCGATCCGGCGACTGGAGGATATGGCTCGGGCGATTGTGACAATCCACGCAGTCCATGGTTCGGATCTCACCGGCGGGCGCGGCCGTCGAGGATTGCGGCTGCGAGGTGTACACGTTGGCCTGGCCGGTTTTGGGGTCGACCGCCCGCACCCACGTAATGTTCTGCCTCTCCGGGTCGGCCGCGACATACTCCACCTTGCTCGCCACGTGCCAGTGAATTCCCAGGTCTGACCGGCCCACGGGCGCGCCCCCGCCGACCAGCACCGCCATGTCGATCTCCCAGCGCGTGTTCTGTTCGTCGGCCAGGAAGTGCACGTTGCGCACCAGCGTGGCTCCGAAGAAATTCGCCGGCCAGTGACACTGCTCGCAGTTGCCCCGTATCGGGCGCAGTGACACCACGGGAACCGGTATCGGCCGCGGGTAGCGATCCTGCATGGTCTCCACGAGTTCTTCCACGCCGCGAACCTTCGATTCGATGTAGCCGGTTGCGCCCGGTCCAACATGGCACTGCGCGCACGCGACGCGCGCATGTGGCGACAGCTTATAAGTGACGTACTCCGGCGTCATGGAATGGCAGACGGCGCCGCAGAACGGGACGGCGTCGGTATAGAGATAGGCTTGATAACCGCCATAAACGGCGGGCACGGAGAGAAGCGCGGCCCCGATCGCGACCACCAGGAGAGCCTTTCTCTCGCGGGCCACATTGAGATCCCACTTGGGGTAACGCGCGAAGGACAGTGGCTTGTGCATCCGCCACCGGATCCACTGCACGTACATGCCGATCAAGACGACGGCAACGCCGGCAATCACCAACATCGGCGGACCGAAAAAGATCACCAGGTCGCCGTAGGGCTCAGCCAGCGCGCCGCCGCCAATGGTGTGGTAGGCGGTCAATACGACAAATACGAATAAGCCAACGGCGGCGATGCCGGTCCCGGCGAAACTGATCCAGTTGCGGTAAAGCGCCACCGGGCCCGGTCCGGGACGGGGCGTGGGCGGCGCTTTCTCACCCGGCCCGGCGCTCGGCAATAACTGGTGGCGTTTGACGAAGCGCCGTGCTTCCGGAATCGCCGCGACCTCATGCCGCAACTCGCCGGCGGGCACGAATTTCCATCCCGAGAAAATGCTGTCCAGCAATCCGTTTTCTTCCTCGATGGAAACCAGAACCGAAAGATAGACGTGGAAGATCACGAACGAGAAGCACACGAACATCAGAAAGTAGTGAATCTCGCGGAGGTACTGGGGATCGATCAGTTGCGGCAGCCAGCCGATGAATTGAGTAAGTACGGGGTTGCCCACCACCCGGCTATAGAGAGCCAGGCCGGTCAGTATCTCGACCAGGAACAGCAGGTAGATGATGAAGTAAGTCAGCGCGGCCAGCGGATTATGACCTACCCGATGGCCGGGCTCGAACCGCAGGAACGAATAGAACTCGATCATCGATCCCATGCCGCGCCATTGCTCGCGGTGAATGGGGATGTAAGCCGACCATCTGGCCCAAAAGTTGCCCTTGAAGAACCAATACACGCGAAACGCGAACGCACCAATCAGCACAAATCCGGAAACCACGTGAGTGAACCGCACCGTGGCCATCAGGAAAGGCGCCTGCCCGGAAGGGAGCAGGAACGGGCGGTGAATGAACAGACCGGTCGACGCCAGCGACACGAACGCAAAGAAAATCAGCCAGTGGGCAATGCGAACCGGCAGCTCCCAAACGTATGTGCGAACCAGCTCCGTCGCGGGACGGCGCGCCAGCACGGATTTGGGCGATGCGGGTTTCGGCACCAGAGCCTCCTATGTCGCCTCAACCGGCTGCCATCGGCGTCCCCGCGCATCCACGACTTGAACCGCGCACGCCAGGCACGGATCGAAAGAGTGAATGGTGCGAAGCAGCTCGAGCGGTTTGTCCGGGTCCGCAATCGGATGTTTGATCAGCGCGGCTTCGTACGGACCCCGTTGCCCCATTGCGTCGCGCGGACCGCCATTCCATGTGGTGGGTGCGATCACCTGGTAATTGCGGATGGCGCCATTCTCGATCTCGACCCAGTGGCCCAACGAGCCGCGCGGCGCTTCGTGCCACCCGAAGCCGCGGCACGAGCTCGGCCACGAGTCGGGGTCCCAGCGCGTGCCGTTGTGCATGGTGAGTTCACGCCGGCCGAGGTTATCTTCCAACTCATGCAGCCAGTCCGGCATCTTATCCGCCACAAGCTGCGCCTCCAGGGCGCGCGCGGCAATGCGCCCGAGAGTGGAGAACAGCACCGCCGGGGGCTGCTTGATTTGGGCCAGCACGGAATCGACCAGGCCTTTCGCGGGCTGTTTGCCGGCCGCATAGGCGACTATGAAACGCGCCAATGGCCCGAGCTCCATTACTTCGTTCTCATAACGAGGAGCTTTCAGCCAGGAATACTTCTGGTCGACCTGTAAGTAGTCGTACGGCGGCGCGGGACCCGTGTAAGTGGGTTTTGTCTCGCCTTCGAATGGATGCTTGGCCGGCTTGTTATCTCCGTATTCATACCAGGACCGCGCCACATACTCGGTGACCTTCTCCGGAGAAAACGGCTGCACCGCCGAGATGTCGCGTTTGCGGACCACTCCGGCGGGGAAGAAGAACGCCGACGGGTCGTGCATGCTCTTGTCCGGAAAGTCCCCGTAGGACAGGAAGTTGCCCACACCCTCGCCGCGCGAAAACCAGTCGGGGTAGAAGCCGGCCACGGCAAGCACGTCCGGCACGTACACCTGGCGCACGAATTGCCGGCCCATCTCAATCAGCGTGCGGAGCAGTTGCAGCCGTTCCGGGTTGAGGGGCGCTTGCGGGGAATCGGGATCCATCGCGGTTGACATGCCCCCCACCAGGAACGTCTGCAGGTGCGGGTTCTTGCCGCCCAGAGCCGCATGGATGCGTATGTAGTCACGCTGAAATTCCAGCGCATCGAGATAGTGGGAAACCGCCAGCAGGTTCACTTCCGGCGGCAGGCGGTAGGCCGGATGGCCCCAATACCCGTTGGCGAACACGCTCAACTGGCCGCTCTCCACCAAAGTCCGCACCGTGGTTTGAACGGCCCTGAAATGGCTCGATCCGGACTTGGCCCAGTCGGATAACGAGTTGGCAATCTGCGCCGTTTTTACCGGATCGGCCTTAAGGGCGCTGGCGACATCGACCCAGTCGAGCGCCTGCAGGTGATAGAAGTGGACCACGTGATCCTGCACCAGTTGCGCGCTGGCGATCAGGTTGCGCACCAGGCGGGCGTTATCGGGCACTTCGATCTCGAGCGCGTCCTCCACCGCCCGCACGGAGGCGAGGGCATGGACGACGGTGCACACCGAACAGATTCGTTGCAGCCAGTACCAGGCCTCGCGCGGGTCGCGGTTGCGGACCACCAGTTCCAGGCCGCGGAACATGGTGCCGGAGCTCCAGGCATCGGAGATCGCGCCACCTTCCACCTGGGCCTCCATCCGAAGGTGCCCTTCAATTCGCGTCAGCGGATCAACGACAATGCGCGCCATATCCGATCTCCTCCACTGTCACGACTTCTCGGGCGGCCCTTCGCGCTCCACCAGGCTGCTGCCCCGGCCGATCTCGGTCGGGCCGCCTCGCGGCGCCTCGCCGCGCGGGCGCATCTGCGAGCGCGCCGCGCTGGCGATGCCGTGCAACGCCAGACCGGTGGCAACGCCGGCCGTCATCCAGCCGCCGATCTTCCCGGCCGTAATATCCACACCGAAACCGGGAACCCCCGGCAGACGCCGATAGAGCGGCAGCGCCGTGTCCCAGAAGCGGTAGGAGGCGCAAGCGGCGCAGCCGTGCCCGGATTCGACAGGCCAGCTCGTCCCGTCGTTCCACCGGACCACCGGGCAGTTGAAGGTGCCTTGCGGCCCCTTGCACCCCATTTTGTAAAGGCAGTAGCCGCGGCGCGCGCCATCGTCGTCCCAGCGCTCCACGAAACGGCCGGCATCGTAATTGGCGCGCCTCTCGCACTGGTCGTGGATGATGTGCCCGTACGCGAACAAGGGGCGCTTGTGGGCATCCAGCGCAGGCATCCGGCCGTAGGTCAGCCAATAGACGAGAAGCGCTGCCGTGTTGGCGGGGTTGTGCGGACAGCCGCCCATGTTCACCAGATTCAGGTTCGGGACCGCTTCCCCCACGCTGATCGCGCCGGTGGGGTTCGGCGCCGACCGTTGCGGCCCGCCATCGAACGCGCAGGAGCCGACGGCAATCACCGCCGCGGCATTTCCGCAAACCTGCCTGGCGATATCCAGAGCCGAGCGGCCGCCGATCGTGCAATATGCGGGGTGGGCGGTGGGAATCGAACCTTCCACGATGGCCAGGTACTTGCCGGCCTCCTCATGCACCACGCGATCCAGAACGCTGTTGGCCTGCTTGCCGGCCGCGGCCATGATGGTCTCGTGATATTCCCAGGAAAAAAACGAAAGGACCAGCTCGGTGATCGACGGATGACTGGAGCGCAACATCGATTCCGAGTTGCCGGCGCAATCCTGCAACTCCAGCCATACTAATACCGGCCGGCGCTTCTTTTCCAGGGTTGCGGCAACCTGCGCGGCCGCGCCCGCGGGCAGGCCCAGCACGGCTGCCATCGAACCGCAAAACCTCAGAAATTTTCTGCGTGGGATTCCATAGCACCGCAGGGCGTCTGCAATGCTCGATTCGCGACCAGGCATCAGGTTCCCCCCAGCGTTGCCTGGCGGCCCGGCGCCCGGCAGGTTTGCTTCGGAGCCACAGGGAAGGACGCGCGCTATTGTTCCCTTGGCGCGCGCCCAATAACGCACCATTATGGTCCGGGTTCGGGCCGGCAGTCAAGGACAAAAAGAGCCCTTTATTATATTTTCCGGGAGCCGTTCACAACTTCTACGGTATGCCGACCATGCACCGAGCACACCTTGTCGAACTGCGGGCCCAGGCGGGCGATTTCCTCGCGTGCATAAACGTGGTGCGTGCTCCGTATGTGTGCGAGCAACTCGGAAAGAGGCTCGGCTTGTCAGTTCCGGGCTTGCGCAACGACAGACGCCGACTGGCTCGCCGCCGCCAGAGAGTCCGCCACTTGGTTGATGGACACATGAGCTGCCTGGCACGCCTGTTCCGAAGTTTGGCCACCGCCGCAACAGTAGTCGATGCCCAACTTTTCAAACACACGGGTTGCAGCCCGGTTCTCCAACGCCAGTTCGCCTACCGTCTTTTCCGTCGTAACGCTCATCTTTTTGTCCTCGATGTACTGAGCGTACTCCGGGCGGGCGGGAGCCTATGACTTTTGTCACAGGGAACACAAGAAACCGCGTGGCGACGACGGGCGCAACCTATTCGGCGGGCTCCAGTTCGACTTCGAAGGCCTTCAGATTTGGGATAAGGGCGCGGCGGCCTTCCAGCTTGAGAAGTCCTTCCGCCTGCAAGCGGGAGAGATTGCGGGAAACCACCTCGCTGGCTCGTTTCTCTTGTTTTCAATAAGTTAACCCTGGAAAGTGGGATGATCGTTCCCACCCCGCGAGAACCGGTGATAAGGGGAGGGAAAGCTCGCCAGTCCTGTGGTAACTTCAGATCATGCGCAGGTCCTTTCTGGCTGCCGCGCTGCTGATAGCGTCGGGGCTCACGATTTCGCTCGGCGCCGCCGACCCGGATCGCGACTTTTCCGGGAAGTGGGCGCTGGACCCGGCCGCGAGCGACATTCGTTCGCTCGGCCAGGTGGAGTCGTCTCTCACCGTCTCGCAAAGCGACGCCGCCATCCTGGTTTCGACGGGACCGGCGGGGTGGTCGTATGCGCTCGATGGCAGCGAAACCCGCAAGCGCCTCGGCGAGGAATCCTGGAACTCCGTCACCAAGTGGGAGGGCGCGGCGTTGCTCGTCAACACGCTGGTTTCCGGCCCGCGCGACTACACCGTGATGGACCGCTGGGAGCTCTCGCGCGACCATAACACGCTGACGATTACCCGGCAGGTGGTTCGCGCCGGCGGGGAAACCGAAGGCAGGCTGGTGTTCCGGCGCGAAGGCGCACCGGTGGTGGCCGCTCGCCCGGCCGCCGCCGACGCTGCTCCGGCAACCGCGTTCCGCCCGCCCGAACCGGGCGCCGACGTGCCGCAGCCGGCGCTGGCGCAACGGCCCCAGCCGGGTGTGCCGCCCGATATCACGGTTCCCAAGGGCACGCGCGTCCTGCTGGCGCTGGTCAGCGAAGTGAGCACCAAGTACGCCAAGGAGGGCGACCGCGTCTATCTGCGGACGGACGCTCCGGTTGCCGCCGACGGCCGGGTCGTGATTCCGCGCTGGAGCGACGTCTCCGGAACCATCACGCGAGCCAAGCCAGCCGGCCGCGTCTCCGGCAAGGGCGAGTTATATATCCGCTTCGACTCGCTGATTCTCCCCAACGGCGTCTCGCGCGACTTTCACGCCCGGCCGCCGGGGGACGAGGGCAAAGTCGAGGGCAAAGGCAAATCCGCCGACGGCCGCACCGTGATGGAGGGAGCCGGGATGGGCGCCACGGTGGGCGCACTCACCCATGGACTGGCTGGCGCCGGAGTCGGCGGCGCGGCCGGCGCTTTGGTCGGGGTCCTGGTTTCCCGCGATCAGAACGTGACGCTGCGCCAGGGCACCCATATCGAGATGGTGCTCGACCGCGACCTCGTGTTTCATCCCGACGAGCTTCGCTCGACGCGTTGATCGCGCTCCGTTCGCCGGGCGGCAATCGGCGAGGTGTACGCCTTCGCATATACAGATATGCATCTCCGGCCGCGGGCAGGCGCTTCGCGGCAGGCCGGGCCGGGCGTGCCCGGCCCCTACGGGCGGCAGTCGGGATCTGTAGGGGCGAGGCATGCCTCGCCCGCGGGTCGGGCGACAAGACGCTATCTTGATTGCGAATGGCGTACTAAACGCGCTCCATCACTCCGCGGCTCTCTTGGCGAAGGCTGGCGCGCCCATCCTTTGAGTCAGGAAACCGATGATGGCGCCGACAACGAAGCCTGGCATCATGATTTCCAGGTAAGGATGCCTGCCGTTCACCGTATCCGTAGCCGCCACCAGAAAGGCGAACAACAGCCCCAAGGCTGCGCCCACCACGATCCCCCATTTCGTCGACTGAACTTTGCGGGCGAACCAGCCGCTCAGCAGGCCCACCACCATGCCTTTGATGGACGATCCCACCATGATGCCGCCGATCATCGACCGCACCTCCGGGTAGAACCACGCGGTGGCGCCGTCCAAAGCCCCGAAAATCAATCCAAACACCAGCCCGACCAGGATTTTGTTCATGGTTGACTCCTCTCATCATGGAATTCCGCGTGGGCGGCAATTCCTTTAAAGATCTCGCAACAAAAATAGCAGGAGCTTAACACCGGCGTACGCCGCGAGCAGCCACAGCAGAACGGCATTGCGCGATCCGAACCGGCGCCAGCGATGCCACAGGGGCTCGGACCAGGCCTCCACGGCCAGCCCATCCTGGAAACGCTCGAGATCGGCCAGCAGGGCCGGAGCATCGGCGTAGCGCGCGGCCGCGTCCGCGCTCATGGCTTTGGCGGCGATGGCGCGCAGGGCCGGCGCCGCCGACGCGGGCAGCACGAACGCGAGCATCCCGCCCAGCGCATAGATGTCGGAGCGCCAGTCCAGGACGGCCTCGGGAGCGCGAAACGCGGCGGTGCCCGCCACGGCGTCCACGCCCCAATCCATCACGTAGACCTCGCCAAACTCGCCGACCATCACATTCTGCGGCTTGAGGTCGCGATGAATCGTCCCGCGGGCGTGCGCGAACGCCAGCACCTCACCCACGCGGCGGATCACGCGCAGACGCTCGGCCAGCGACGGATCTCCCGCCAGGTAGCCGTCGAGACGCGCGCCGGCCACCAGTTTCATCGCGTAGAAGATGCGTCCATCGGGGAGCGTGCCGGCCTCGTAGATGGGAACGATGCCAGGATGTTCCAGCCGCGCGATCAGTTGCGCTTCGCCGGCCAGTGCGGAGTCCAGGACCTTGAGAGCCACCTGGCGATCGAGTTGGCGGTCGCGCGCCCGGTAGACCACGCCCAGCCCGCCGCGGCCGATTTCGCGTTCCAGTTCGTAGCGGGTTCCCGTCAGATCGGGCAGCGCCGCCACGCGCCGCAAATGGTCGAGCACCGAATCGCTCAACTCCCTATCGCTCGGTTTCCTGTCGCTCGGCTCCCTATCGTTTAACGACATGCCCGCCGCATCTCCTGGTGCAACTCCCGCTCGCCCGCGGTCACGCCGCGCAGCCGGTCGGTGACGAACCCGCGCAGCATGCGGCGCGCCCAGGCGAGATGGTTGGTCACCGAGGTCTCCGCGATCCGGTGCCGCGCGGCCAGCGCGGAGTATGAAGGGCGCTCGCCCGCGGCGAGGTCGTAGTCTTCGAAAATGCGGGATTGGAGCTGCTTCCCGCATCCATCGCAATGC
This sequence comes from Bryobacteraceae bacterium, assembly GCA_036404395.1. Classification (GTDB taxonomy): domain Bacteria; phylum Acidobacteriota; class Terriglobia; order Bryobacterales; family Bryobacteraceae; genus Bog-375. The sequence continues at coordinate 13,924 of DASWZP010000242.1, forward strand.
GCGCGCAGGTCGTCGACGGCCAAAGCGAACAACTGCCGCTGCCATTCGCGTTCGAAAATCTCCTCGGGCGACCCGGTGGTTACGGCCTGTTCCGCAACCGGCTCGAACGCGACATCCCCGCCGCGCTTTTGCCTGTGCGCAGCCTCATGCTGGCTGGCGGCGAACCGTTCGACCGCCATGCGGAGGTAGGTTCGGAAGGAGGCTTTGGCTGGGTCGAAGCGCGCGAAGAAATCGCGTTCGAAGGCGGCGGTGAAAAAGCTTTGGGTCAGATCCTTGGCGTCTTCGTTGTCCCGGTGAAACTTGTGGCGGATGAACCGATACACGGGCTTCCAGTACAGTGCGGCCACGCGCTCCAGCGCCTGGTTGGGCAGGCCAGTCGCGACAGCCTCCAGGAGCGAGAGCTGGGTAGATGGGAAACGGCCGTGAGGGCCGCCGATGGCAGTATCCGGGTCCAAGCTGGAAATCCCCTCTCGAACTTTCGTTTGACGTTATCAACCGATCATATCCTTCCTCCAGCCCGAAGTGGGGAGAACAGCGGGTCTCTGGGTGCAATGCACGGCTGACCCACAAAGGGAGTGGAGCGAGCCCGTGGACCGAGCCAAAAGACGGGGCCAGGAGAAAAAGTCCCGTAAAACTGCAATTTGGAGATCAAAAGTTGGCGGCCTGTGATAATCTGACTGAAGACCGGGAGCCCAAATGGAAATCCTGGTTGTCTTCGGTCCTCCACAGAATTTCGGCGGCTGCCGAGCTGTCCCTCATCCGCGGTGCCGCAGATCGAGGGCGCGACGCATCCGACGGACCCCCCTGGCGTGGTCCCGAAAGGCCATGGCGATAATGACGATCACGCGGAGTTGTACCCGGGCCGGTTCCCTCATGGTTTGGCGGGCGCTTGCCGCTCCATGCACCCTACTGCTGTTTCTCTGCCTGCTGTTTTCCCGTACCGCATCCGCGGCGGCTCCCAGCTTCGCCGCGCCGGTGGCGCTTCCGGCGCAACAAGCCCCGCTGGGAATTGCCGCGGGCGACTTCAATGGCGATGGGTTCCAGGATATCGCCATCGCCAACGCCGCGTCGGCGACGGTCTCGGTTTACCTGGGTAACGGCAGCGGCACGTTTTCACCGGCCGCCACTGTCACTCTACCCGCCGGATGCTCCGCTGCGTACCTGGCCAGCGCAAAGTTCACCGGCGCCGCGCAACCCGATCTGCTGGTAGTCTGCGCCATGGGACAAGTGCTGGTTCTGCCGAACGCGGGACGCGGCGCCTTCGGCAAACCGATCTCCACCACTTTGCCACTCGGCGCCTGGATCGGCAATCTGATGATTGGCCAGGTCCACCCGGCTATCGCGGATTTCAACGGCGACGGCAAGCTCGACCTCGTCATCCCCGGGCAGGGTACCTCCGCATATGGCGCGGGCCAGGTCGCCTGGTATCTCCTGCTGGGCAAGGGCGACGGTACGTTTCAGACTCCTTCCAATGTCCCCTTCACGGGCGTCATGCCGCTATCGGTTGTGGCGGGCGATTTCAACGGCGATGGCAAAACCGACCTGGCAGCCGCCGCGTACGACTCGACCGGCGCTCCGTGGCTGGAAATCGCGCTCGGCAACGGCGACAGTACATTCCAGACGCCGGTGCTCTCCCAGTTACCCGCGACCTCGGGGACCGTCCTGCTGGCCGCCGATGTCAACGGCGACGGCAAGCTCGACATCGTGGTTGCCGGCTCCTGTCTCTACCTCAACCTGACGGGCACCGGCGGCAGTGAGAGCAACGCCGGCGTGACGGTGCTTCTTGGCGACGGTAAAGGCAATTTCACGATCGGTTTCGACACGACCGAGCCCAACTACGTGTCCGACGCCACGCTGGCCGGCGTTCTGGAAACGGGCAGGCTCGACCTGGTCGAGGCCACCATCTCCTTCTCCTCTGCCGACACGGCCCCCAGCGGCGCCATCCAGATCCGGCCCAACAATGGCGACGGGACGTTCGGCAGCCCCATCGTCCTGCCAACCTCCACCTCCGTCGTTCCCACGGACGTCACCACGGCGGATTTCAATGGCGACGGCCGCCCCGACATCGCCACTGCCTCGTTGCCACCCCAGCCACTGGCCCTGAACGTCTCGCTCAACTCCAACTTCTCCCAGCTTCTCCAATCCGTGCTGGTGCAGTTGCCGAGCGGCGGCGCCGATGTTTTTCTCAATCTCACCCCCGAATTCCCAACCATTACCGGCATCGGTGTCTCCGGCGGAGGAACCGGTATCGCCCAGAATACCTGGATCTCGATCTATGGCATCGATCTGGCGCCGGCCAGCCTCGGCCAGGGCGGCCTCACCTGGAGTAATGCGCCGTCTTTCCCCTCCCAGATGCCAACCGTGTTGGACGGCGTCAGCGTCACCGTGAACGGCAAGCCGGCGTACATATACTATGTAAGCGGCTCGCAGTTGAATGTCCTCACGCCACTCGATTCCACGACCGGCCGCGTCGCGGTAACCGTGAACAACGGCACCTCGACCAGCGCCGCGTTCACCGCGAACCTGCAGACGGTCTCGCCCGGCTTTCTGCGATTCGGCGATGGCGTCCACGTTGCCGCCGAGCACGCGGACTATAGCTACCTGGGGCCGGCCTCTATGTCCGTGCCCGGCTACACCTTCACTCCGGCCGCGCCCGGCGAAACCATCCTGTTATTCTGCGACGGGCTCGGCCTTCCCGCCTCGCCGCTGACGGCTGGCTCCGCCGTGCAGATCGGCGTCCTGCCCACGCCCTGGCCCATCATCCAGATCGGCGAGCTGTCGGCGACGGTAAAGTATGCGGCACTGATCAGCCCGGGCCTGTATCAGCTCAACGTGGTGGTGCCGCCGTTGGCGGCCAGCGGAGACAACCAGGTGTTTGCCTCCTCCGGAGGCTTCGGTTCGCCCGCCGGCGCCATGCTTCCGGTCTCGCCCTAATCCGCCGCGAGTGGGCGCGGACTCCAGGCCCGCCAGCCGTGAGCTTGTGGATTCGGGATAGCCGAAGGGGTGAGTGCGAACGGTGGCGCGAGTTCGCGGGGTTCGATGCCGAGGATATCCGTTCTGACTACGCTATTGCGCGCCGCCTGGTTCGCTCCGCAGGCCTTCGACGGTGAGCAGCACCAGGTCGACGCGGCGGTTGTGGGCGCGGCCCTCGTCGGTATCGTTGGTATCGGCGGCGGCGTTCTCGGCATATCCGGCGACGGCCATGCGGGTGCGCGGGATCTGGTAGCGGCTGGCCAGGATTTCCAGCATGGCGATGGCGCGCGCCGCGGAAAGCTCCCAGTTGCTGCGGAAACGCGAGTTGTGGATGGGGACCGAATCGGTGTGTCCTTCCAGGCGCACAGGATTGGGCAGGGGCTGAATCACGTCGGCGATTTTGCCGAGGGCCGCCAAGCTGGAGGGCGATACCTCGTCCTCTCCGGAAGCGAAGAACCCCGATTCGCGCAAGCTGATCACCAGGCCCCGCGATTCCAGTTTGAGCCCGACTTTGCCGGCGCGCAGTTCCGTGTCCAGCACGCCACTGAGTTTCTCCAGCGACCGGGTCAAATCCATCGGGCCGGCCAGCGCGGCGACGGGCAGCGCATCGAGCGCATCCGGCTGCGCATCCTTGTCCTTGTCATGGCGGCCGTGCCCCAGCACCTTCAAGATTGCGTCACTGACCTGGCCGTGCGCCAACGCCTCCCGCACCGACGCCGACACCTGCCTGGCCTTGCCCTTGTCGGCTTCGGTGGAGGCGAACATCACGACAAAAAAGGCGAAGAGCAAAGTGACGAAATCGGCGTAGGAAACCATCCAGCGATCGTGATTCTCGTGGGGATGGGCGATTTTGCGGATCATCGGCGCCTCACCTTCTTCGGCGCCCCCGGTTTGGTGACGGGCAAGGCGGCCGGCTGCGGCGCCAGGGCAGGCTGGACGGTTCGCGGCTTGGGCTGCTCGCGGCGCGGGTCGAAGGATTCCAGCTTGAGGCGGATCAGCGTTGGGTTAAGGCCCTCGACGATGGCCGCCACTCCTTCGAGAACCATTTCTTGAAGCGCCACGGCCTCGCGCAGCTTGGCGCGCAGCTTGTTGGCGGCGGGCAGGAAGAATATGTTCGCCGAACCCACCCCATACACCGTGGCGACAAACGCCACGGCGATTCCGTGGCCGACCTCCTTCATGTCGTCCAAATGCTTCATCACCTGAATCAAGCCCATCACCGCGCCGATAATCCCGATGGTTGGGGCGTAGCCGCCCGCCGATTCCCAGACCTTGGCTTCGGCCTCGCGCGCATGCTCGCCCTGCACGATGTCGATTTCCATCATCTTCCGCAACTCCTGCAGATCGGTGCCGTCCACCGCCAGGCTCAGGGCTTTGCGCAGAAAGGGATCGGGTATGGATTCCGCCTCGCTTTCCAGGCTCACGATGCCCTCCCGGCGAGCCTTGCTGGCGAACCGGATCAGGCTGTCAATCACCGCCGAGTGCGGCTGCGAGGAATCGAAGAACACGTCGCCGAGTCTCCGCAACGCGCGCATCGCCACGTGAAGCGGCGTGGTGACCAGGACCGCGCCGAACGTGCCTCCCAGCACGATCATGGCGGCGGTGGTCTGGGCAATGTCCTGGATGCTGCCCCGCTCCAGCAACAGTCCGCCGATGAGCCCCGCCAGCGCCAGGCTGATTCCCGCCAGGGTGGACAGATCCGGACGCCTGGGCGCGCGCGTGGCTAGTCCGCGCTGCCCGCCCGGATTGACGGCGCCCGGAGTGACCGCGACCGGTTGGGGAGCAACCTCCGGCGCCTTTTGGGGAGCAGTCGCCATGAACTCGTCAACTCGCCTGCGGGACAGCCGTTTCCGGCTCAGCCTGGCCGGAATCCTCGCGAAGCTCGTGCGGAGCGGCATCCGGGCCGCAGATGCGCCGCCGAAAAGCTACCACTCGTTCGACAACTTCCTCAGCGCTTTCGCGCACCCGCCAAATCTGCCCGTTGGCGAGCGTGATCACCGTGTCTGGCGTTACCTCGATGTGCTCAATCATGTCCGAGTTGAGCACCAGCGGGACGCGGTTCAACCGGGTAAGCCAGATCATTAGATTCCTATGGATATATCGGCGGGGAACCACATTTCATTAATGGAGGAGCAGGTCATTAATGGAGAAGCAGGCGCGGCCGAAAAGCATTGCGGAGCTTGCTCCGGACGGCCATCGGAGACGCATGTGAATCCACCAACCGGCGCGAAAACCCAAACCTTCGTTATCCCCCTGATGCCAAGATGGGGGTATAGTTCCCGGGCCGGTTCGCCGGCGCTTTCACCGGCTCTGGCCGAGGAACGCCGGGAGGTTTTCGAATCCGTGCTGAACAGCCTGCGAACCCAGCTCGACGATTCCGATGCCCGCGCCGCCTGCCGGTTCCTGCTGCGGCACCTAGCGGGGTCGGCGCCCACTTGCCGATCGGCTTTAGTATGATGGCATCCGGAGGAGATGCCATGAGCCCTGTCCCCATCCCAACCGCCGGCGCTTCGTTCGGCCTGTCCAGCATCGGCCAAATCGCCATCACGATCACCGACCTGGAGCGCGCCGTCGCCTTTTACCGCGACACGCTGGGATTGAAACTGCTGTTTCAAGTGCCAGGGCTGGCGTTTTTCGATTGCGCCGGCATCCGGCTGATGCTCTCACCCGCCGAGAAGTCCGGCGAACAGTACAGCTCGATCCTGTACTTCAAGGTGCCGGATATTCTGGCCGCGGCGAAAACCCTGGAGAAGCGTGGCGCGCCGTTCGACCAGCCGCCGCACCTGGTGGCGCCGATGCCCGATCACGACCTCTGGATGGCCTTCTTCCGCGACCCAGACCGCAACCTGCTCGCCCTGATGAGCGAAGTGCCGCGCGCCGTGGCATAGGGCGAACACCGAATCTTGCGCGCTCAGCGCGCGACGTTGTTGCCGAAGTTGAAGCACGGCCCGATCGACAGGCGGACGGTGTTGCGGCCGTTCTGGAGCAGATCGCTGAACAGATGGTCGTGTACGAAGTCGGCCTGCACCCGCAGCCCCACGTGCTTGGAAAAGCTGAAGTCCACGCCGCCGCCGAAGCCGTAGAACACCACCGTATCCACCTTGTGACCCGCCGGCGCCAGTTGCGCCGCTATGGCGGCGGCGATGGGATCTCCCGGTTGCGGGGTGGCGTATTCGTGGATGGCGCCGGCCGACGGCCGGATGAAGAGCGTCACCTTGCTGAAGTGCCGGTAGGAAAACTGCGGCCCGCCGGCGAAGGTTTGCGTGCGCGAATGGGCCGGCACGATCAGGTTGTAACCGGAGGGAATCTCGCCCGCCGCCGCCAATTGGCCGAGTTCGGTGCCCAACTGCTGTCGCAGGCTGGTCGCCAGCAGGTTCGGCGTGAGCGTCAGAGTGCCGGCCGAAACGCTGTAGTCGAATCCCAGCGACACCCAGGTGTTGAGCCGCACTCCGGCCTGAAACTGAAAGCCGTTCTCTCGCAGGCTGACCACCGGGCTGTCCAGATAGGTGTAGCCGGTGAACAGGTCAAACCGGCTGACATAGGCTTGCTGGCCGAAGCCGGGCAGCGAGGCTGCGGCCAGAGCCAGCGGCAGCAGAGCCATCGGCCGGAGCCAGCCAGTTCGGCAATCGACTTGGATTCTCGTGCGTTTCATGTGCTCCACTCGTGTGATCGGGTTGACTTCGATGCGGGCGCGGGCAAACGCGCGTCCCCTCTCGCTGGCCAGCCGCCAGGGATGCTGCCGATTATAACGTCATGGAAACAGAACGGAAGCAGTTTTGTGAAAAATGATCGGAGCCGCGACCGCGAGGGAGCGGTCCTCAGCCTTGGAAGAAGGAGATGCCGGCGATGCCTGCCGCGCCGGCAGCCACCGAGAGCGGGGCGTTTTGCGACGTGATTCCGCCCAGCGCGAAGACCGGGATAGAGACGGCGCTGACGGCTTCCCGCAGCGCTTCGAGGCCCAGCGGCGCCCCGTAGGCAGCCTTCGAGGGGGTGAAGAAAACCGGCCCGAAGACGGCGAAATCCGCGCCTTCGGCTTCGGCTACGCGCAATTCGGCGAGCGTGTGCGTCGAGACACCGATCAGGAAGCCGGCCGGCACGATGGCGCGCAGCACGCGGGGCGGGACGGACCCGGATGGCAGATGCACGCCGTGCGCTGCCGCGGCCAGCGCCACATCGGGGCGCCCGTTCACAAGGACGCGTGAGCCGTGCGGGTTCGGTAACGCGAGCACGCGGCGCACCAGCGCACACACTTCGCGCGCGGACAGATCCTTTTCGCGAATCTGGATGTATTCCACGCCGCTCGCGAGCGCGCGCTCGACGAATCCCAGCAGCGGCTCGACGCCGCCCGCGGAATGCCGATCGGTGATGTAGTAACGAAGCACGTCGCGCGCCTCCAAACGTTGATGATAGACGCAGTTCATCATAGATGCAGTGAGTGCGGGCGATTTTGCCGCTCAGTTACAATCAGGAGTTCGCCAGCCAGTCGTGTCAAATATCCGAAGGGTGATCCGGCAATGAAAAAGGTCCTCTTATCGTGGAGCAGCGGGAAAGACAGCGCCTGGACAATGCATCTGCTGCGGCAAAACGCGGACGTGCAAGTGGCCGCGCTGGTCACCAGCTTCAACTCGGAGGCCAACCGGGTGGCGATGCATGCCGTCCGGCGCGCCCTGGTGGAGGCCCAGGCGGAGCGCGCGGGACTCCCGCTGTGGTCGGTGGAGCTGCCTTCGCCGTGCTCGAACGCGGAGTACGAAGACCGGATGCGCGTGGTGTCGCAGCGCGCGGTCGCGGAAGGAATCACCGCCGTAGCATTCGGCGACCTGTTCTTGCAAGACATTCGCGACTACCGCATCCGGCAATTGCAAGGGACCGGCCTGGAGCCGCTGTTTCCCCTGTGGCTGATGCCAACGAAAGATCTGGCTCTGGAGATGATTGCCGCGGGCGTGAAAGCGAAAGTCACCTGCGTGGATCCGGCCAAGCTGGCCAAGACTTTTGCCGGCCGCGATTTCGACCGGAGTTTCCTGGACGACTTGCCGCCCGGAATCGATCCGTGCGGCGAGAACGGAGAGTTTCACACGTTTGTGCACGATGCGCCGCCGTTCTCGAGTCCCATCGAAGTCCGCTCGGGAGAAGTGGTCGAGCGCGACGGATTCGTCTTCGCGGACGTGCTGCCGGATTGAGCGGGTCAGCATAAGAGAGATTTGGGAAAATGCGTCTGACCGCGTCTGACCCCTTTTGCCGACCTTTTGCCCCTTTTGCCCGAGTTCCTTTCCCTGTAGCGTTTCGTATATACAATCTGATACGATGGCACTGTGGTTATTTCCGGGTTTGAGTGGGACGATGGCAATATGTTCCATATCGGTCGGCACGAGTTCACACCGGAGGAGGTGGAGGAAGTCTTCGCCGGTAGCCACAAGGTCAGGCGAGCGCGCCAGAAGCGATATATCGCGTTAGGGGAAACGCTGGACGGCCGGCTCGCTTTGGTCGTGTTTCGCCGATTGTCCGGAGGTCCGGTCAGGGCGATCACGGCCCGGGACATGGAGGCAAGTGAGCGGCGGCTGTTTCGCCGCAAATAGGCAGGGGTCGAATGAAGAAGAAACTCTCTCCCGCAAATTCGCCGCTTCCGAAGTTTCCATCCGACCAGGAGGCCGCGGAATATTTCGAGAGCCACTCGGTCGCCGGCGTGTGGGATAGGTTACCCGCGGCTGTACCCGCTAAGCCTTCGCACGCGTTGGCTCAGAAGATCCGCGAGCGTCACGCCCGCGCAAAGTCTCCGATTTCACTTCGCCTGGCGCCTGAACAGATCGCCGCGGCGAAGCACATCGCGGCAGAGAAGTCGGTAGGCTACCAGACGCAACTCCGGATGTGGATTGCCGAGGGCATCCGGCGCGAAGCGAAGCGCGCATAGATTTCCGGCGGCACCCGCTGCGCGCGCTTACCTAATCTCCACCTCATCGATAAAGAACTCGAATTTTCCTTCGCCGGGAGGGCTTAGGAATGCCAGGCCGGAGAGGTCGTGGCCGTCGGTCATGAGGCTCTCGAACGAGAACGTGTACTGCTTCCACTCCTTCGTGGCGACGAAGGTGCGGAAGGTCGGGTTCCCGGCTTTGGTGTCGGTGAAAATCAGCAGGCGGCAGGTCTTGCCATCGCCTTTGGCCCAAAAGCTGATGCTCTTTTTGTCGGAGAGATCGGCGCCCTGCATCATGCCGGGGCCGGGAGAGTAAACCGCTCCGCCGAACATGAAGCCGGCGCCTTTGACGTTCTCGCCGGCCACGCGCATGGTTCCCTTGGTTCCGTTGGCGCCCCCCGCCACGGCGTCCATGGTCGCCGTGGATTTGCCGGAGCCCATCACGGAGTCGGTCATCACGGTCCAGGAGCCGAAATTGGCCGTGACTTTGAGATCGTCGAAATTGCTCACCACGCCGGATTCCGAGCCTTTGGGCTTCAGCGTGGCGGGCGTGCCGGCCTGGCCGTTCAGGTCCACCACCTTGAGCGCAACCGTCTTGGTATTGTCCGAGCTGGGACCGACCATCACATCGAAGATTCCCGGCTCGACCACGCGATGCATGTCGGTGTTCAACATGGAAAGCGCGTCCGAATTAATGGTGAATTCGACGGTGCGCTTCTCTCCCGGCTTGAGAGTTACACGCTCGAAGGCTTTCAACTGCATGACCGGTTGCGTGACAGATGCCACGCGCTGGTGCAGGTACATCTGCGGAACTTCGTCGCCTTCGCGCGAGCCGGTGTTGGTGATGTCGACGCGCGCCTTGGCCACGCCGCCGATCTCGATTTTCGCCGGCTCGACGCGGAGGTTTTCGAACTTGAAAGTGGTATAACTCAGGCCGTAGCCGAACGCGTAGAGCGGCTTTCGGGTGCTGAATTCGTAAGTGCGGTTGTCGGTCGGTTTGTGATTGTAGAAATCGGGCAGCGCGCCGACCGTATGGGGGAAGGTGATGGGCAGTTTGCCGCCGGGGTTGACGTCGCCGAATAAGACGTTGGCCGCCGCGGTGCCGCCTTCCTGTCCGAGATACCAGCCCTCTAAGATGGCCGGCACGTGTTCAGCAATGTAGTTAATGGAGAGCGGGCGGCCGTTGATCAAAAGGACGACGGTGGGAGTGCCGGTTTCGACGACCGACTTGACCAGATCGTTCTGGGCGCCGAGCAGATCGAGCGAATCGCGGTCGCCCAGGTGGTATTCGCCCCAGGCTTCGCGGTTGGTGCTCTCGTTTTCGCCGACCACCAGGATGGCGACGTCGGCCTTGCGCGCCAGTTCCGTGGCGGCGGCGACCTTTTCCACCTGTTCCTTCGGATCGGCCAGCTTGACGTTGTTCGCCACCCATCCGCGCCAGCCCTGCTTGGCGTTGGTGATCTGGCAGCCTTCGGCATAAACCACTTTGGCCGAAGAGCCGACGCGTTCGCGAATGCCATCCAGAATGCTCACGCCGTGCCCCGGTTCGCGGGCGTATCCGCCCACGTGCACGTCGGCGGCGTTGGGGCCGATGACGGCGATGGTTTTGAGCTTGCCCAGATCGAGCGGCAGCAGGTTCTTTTCGTTCTTCAGCAGCACAACGGCCTTTTGCGCGGCCTCGACGGCCAGCTTGCGATGCTCGGGGCCGCTGGTGATCTTCTCGGTATAGTCGGGATCGGTATAGGGATCTTCGAACAGGCCGAGGCGGAACTTGGCGGCGAGCAGGCGCCCCGCCGCGCGATCCACTTCGCTCTCCGGGACAGCGCCGTCCTTGACCTGGTTGATCATGGTGCGATAGACGGAACCGTCGGAGAGGTCGAAATCGACTCCCGCGGCCAGCGCCTGGCGCGCGGCTTCGGACATATTGGCCGCCACGTGGTGATCTTGCACCAGCATCTGGAGCCCATTGCCATCGGAAGTGATGTAGCCGCCGAAACCCCACTCCTGGCGCAGCACGCGGTCGAGCAGCCAGTGGTTGATGTGCGACGGGACGCCGTCGATCTCGTTGTAAGACGCCATGATGCTCCCCGCGTGGCCCTCCTGGACGGCGGCCTGGAACGGCACCAGGAAGTTTTCGCGGATGATGCGTTCCGAGTAATTGCCGGGCGCGGTGTTGGTGCCGCCCTCGGGCTGGCTGTGCACTGCGAAGTGTTTGGGGGTGGCCATCACGTGGTGATTATCAATGTAGAACTTGTCGCCCTGCAGGCCGAGCACGGCGGCCACACCCATGCGCGAAACCAGGTACGGGTCCTCGCCATAGGTCTCTTCGGTGCGGCCCCAGCGCGGGTCGCGGGCCAGGCCAAGCACCGGAGTAAACACCTGGGCGACGCCAGCCGAGCGGGCTTCATCTCCGGCGGCGGTGAAGACGCGGCGGACCAGGGCCGGGTCGAAGGTGCTGGCGAGCGAGAGGGGATTCGGAAAGCTGGTGCTGCCGTTGGCCATGAAACCGTGCAGCGCTTCGCTCATGAACAGCCAGGGGATTCCGAGACGGGTCTTCTCGCGCATATACCGCTGCACGGCATTGCGCAGGATCGCGCTCTGGCGCGGCGTGTAGGCCGCGTTGTCGTCATAGAGGCCGCTGAAAGCCAGGTGGGCCTGATCGGGTTTGTAGGTTCCGGTGGTATCGATCAAGGAGGCGTTGGCTGGATCGCCGCCGCAGATTTCGGCGACCTTCTCCTCGAGCGTCATGCGGCTCAGCAAGTCGGCCACGCGCTCGTCGATGGTCAGCTTGGGATCGCGATACTTCGGCGCGGGCTGCGCGGCGGTTGCCGGCTGGCTCGACGCA
>DASWZP010000243.1:0-8795 GCA_036404395.1 Bryobacteraceae bacterium
TGACAGTTCCACGCCGTAAAAAGGGGAACTCTTGGTAACCATTGCGGTTTGCGATACAGAGCCGATTGCCATAGAAGGGTTGCGCGGCCTTTTGGAATCGGCCGAGGAGTTGCGCGTTGTCGCGGCGGAAAGCACTCTGGCGGACGGCATGGATGCTGTGCGCGAATTGCGGCCGGGCCTTTTGCTGGTGGACAAGGCGCTTGGCATCCACGCCATACTCGACTGGTTAATCGCTTTACGCCGGCTGGATCAGCGGCCGGCGGTCATTGTGTGGGGTGCGGCGCTTTCGGAATCCGAGGCTCTGCGCATCCTGCAAGCCGGGGCGGCCGGCGTCATCCGCAAGACTTCCACGCTGGATTCGGTGATGGCTTGTGTGCGCACCGTGGCGGCGGGCGGTTCCTGGATGGAAGATTCGATGACGTGGGAGCGGGACCGGCCTTATCGCGCTGCCCGGTCACCGCTCACCGGAAGGGAACTCGAAGTGATGGAACTGGTCGAGCGCGGATTGAAGAACAAGGATATTGCCAGCGCGCTCGGTATCCGCATCGGCACCGTCAAAATCCACCTGAAGCACATCTTCGAGAAAACCGGCATCCGTGGCCGGTACGGTCTGGCACTCTCGGGGTTAAAGGAAAAAGGGCTGCTGATGTCCCCGGTCTTGGAGACCATACCGCTGCCCGGCACGGGAACTGCTTGAAGAGGTCGCTCCGGAACGATGGCGATAACGAAAAAAGAATTGGTTGGCAACGGCATGCGCCGGTTGCTGCTCGAAGCCGGAAGATCGCCCAGATCGCCTCCGATTCGCGATTACCCTCAAGGTTGGGTATTGAATCACCCAAAAGATATCCTTGCGATTTGCATTAAACGAGCTTAATGTAGAAATATACCCCTGGGTTATCAGCACTCATAGAACCATAGTGACTATAGTCAATGGCGAATTTGCTTGCGAAGGAAGGTAGTGGTCAAATGACACCCCCTGGACCAATTCGCAAACCCGTGGCGCAGACCATCGCCGTGCTATCCGTGAGCTCGGCGGAGGAAGACCATTTCCACCTGCAAGACATTTTTTCGAGCCCCGGCCGGACGCTTTACCCTGACATTGGGTTCACTATGACCGCCAAAAGCACGATCGCCGCCGCCAAGAGCGCCCTGCAGCGGGGACGGATGTCGATTGTGATGTGCGAGCATGATGTGTCGCCGGGGTCGTGGAAGGAGTTGCTGGATTTCGTCCAGCGACTGCCGGCGCCGCCGCCCTTGATCGTAACCTCGCGCGTGGCCGACGAGCGCATGTGGGCCGAGGTTCTCAACCTCGGTGGCTACGATGTTTTAGCGAAGCCTCTCAATAGCGAGGAAGTGATTCGCACGGTCACTTCGGCTTGGAGCCTGTGGCAGCATCGGTTCCAGGTGCAAATGCGGGCTGAAAACTCCCAGGCAGCCGGGGGTAACGCGGCATGAAGATCATCGTTATTCCGGAGGACGATCTGAAGCGCCTGGAAAGACGCTTCGGACCGGATGTGCGCCGCATGGGGCCCTGGAACTCGGATGGCGTTTTCGGCTATACCAGCATCTCGCTCGGCGCGGTGGAGAGCGCCGCTGAAGCCGTCGGCGCGCCGGGTTTGCCGGAGGCGGTCTCACGATTGCAGGAGGCGCGGGAACCGGTGGCCGCGTTTATGGACCTGGTGGAAGCGTTCGGTCCCGACCTGGTCGGTAAAATCAAGGCAGCCTACTCGGCGGCCTCGCTCGCACCTCCCTCAGCCCGGCCGGCCGGATCCTCGAAGCTGGCGGCGCGGGAATCCGCGGCCAGCGCGGCCTGACCATCGAGAAGCTTGGGCGGTCGCCCTCGTCCGCGCCGGACCTTCGTACGTGCCGGACCCCCTCGTCCGGCTTTGAACCAACCGGCCCCGCGAGCACTCATCGTTACCGGCTCAGGCTGATTGCAACCGGTGGCGACCCGGCGCCCGCGCACCTCTTGTTATCATGAAATTCGCAAATCCACCGGGAGGTTCCAACCATGGCCGCTGAAGTCAACCGGCGCAACTTTCTGAAGACGGCCGCGCTAGCCGCCGGTCCCGCCCTCGTCTCCGCGCGCGGGGCCAATCAAAAGGTCAACATAGGCTGGATCGGCGTGGGCACGCGCGGCAACCTGGCCATCGAGTGGCTGCACAACGCCGCGCCCGATGACGTCGCGGTCACCGCCGTGTGCGACACCTATCAGGGCTACATCGCGCGCGCCAGGAATCGCGTGAAAACCGTGTGGGGCAACGATCCCGCCACGTACGTGGACTACCGCGAGCTGCTGGCCGACCGCAATGTGGACGCCGTGTTCATCATGACGCCCGAACATCTGCACCGCGACATGGCGGTTGCGGCGCTCCAGGCGGGAAAGCACGTTTACCTCGAAAAACCGCTGGCACACACGATCGAGGAAGGTTTCGAAATCATGCGCGCCTGGGAGCAATCCGGCAAAGTGGTGCAGGTGGGCACGCAGAACCGCAGCTCCTCGCTCTACCGGAAAGCCAAAGAACTGATCGATCAGGGCATGATCGGCCAGGTGCAATACGTGCGCGCGTTTTGGTATCGCAACTCGCTACCGAACGAACCCGCATGGCGCTACGTGATCCCCGCCGAAGCCACGGCGGAAAACACCGATTGGAATCGCTTCCTGGGAAACGCGCCCAAACGAAGCTGGAGCCCCGAGCGCTATTTCCAATGGCGGCTGTACTGGGATTATTCGGGCGGCATTTCGACCGACCTGCTGGTGCACCAGACCGACATCGTCAATTTCATGCTCAGTAAGACGACGCCGAAGACCTGCGTGGCCTCGGGCGGCATCTATCGCTGGCACGACGACCGCGACGTGCCCGACACGCTGAGCGCCATTTACGAATACGGCGACAACTTCCACATCAATTACAGTTGTTTCTTCGGCAACGACCGTTACGGTTACGGCGAGCAGGTTTGCGGCAACGAGGGCACCATCGAAGTCATGAACCGGCAGGACCTGTATTTCAATGCCGAGACCTATCACGGCAAGGCGCCGGCTTCGATCGCCGCCCGCAAGCCGATTCACCTCAATGGCAAGGCCGATTTCGGCGAATCCGACGGCGTCAACAACCATTTCCGCAATTTCATTCAGGCCGTGCTGGGTGACGAGAAGGTGATCGCGCCGCCGACAGTGGGCCAGCAGGCGGCCATTTCCGGCCACATGGCCACGCTCTCGTTCCGCCACCAGAAGAAAGTCACTTGGGACGACGCGGCCGGCACTTACAGCTTCTCCTGAAATTGAACCATCAGGCTGATGTTACAGTAACTTCGGTGCCGAAGAGACGCGACCTGCTGCCGATCGCCGCGTATGCCGCCATTTTGGTCTGGCTGGCTGGGCTTCGTCCTTTGTGGCTGGACGAGGTTCTGCAACTGGTCGCGTCCACGCAGCCGGATGCGCCGAGCGTGATCCGGTGGGTCACTTACAATCCTGGCGGGGCGCCGCTCGGCTATCTGACGCAGCGCGTTTTCGTTTTGGGGCTGGGACTGACGCCGCTGGCCGCGCGCGCCGCGCCGGCGATCTTCAGCCTGCTTTCCGCCATTACACTAATCGGGTTCGCGCGCGATCTGAAAGCGGCTGCAACCTGGGTTGTGCTGGCGGCGTTTCTGGTGACGCCGTTGCAGCTCCGTTATGCTGTCGAGGGGCGCCCTTATTCGCAAGCGCTGTTCTTTTCGCTGGCGGCGCTGTGGTGTTTGTGGCATCTGGCGCAACGGCCGTACTGGGGAATCGCGGCGGCTTATGCGGCGCTGGTCGCGGCCGGCCTGTACACGCAGCCGCTGACGGCGGCGGTGCAACTAGGCGCGATGGCCGCGCTGGCCGCCGGCGGCCGGCGCAGGGCAGTGCGGCTGGGCGGGATCGCACTGGCGATTGCCGGCCTATCGTTCGCGCCCTGGTATCTCCATGTGAGAAGCGCGTGGCATTTCGGAATCGCCGCCAGCCAGTACAGCTTCGCCATGGCGCCGAAGATTGTCTGGATGATGCTCCGCGAGATCTCGGGCGGCGGTTACGTGGCTTCGCTTTCGCTGATCGGCGCGGCGGCGCTCGGCTGGCGCCGCGCGGATTCGGTCGCTAGGCGGTTCCTGCTCGGAGGTGTAATCTCCGGCATCGTCTGTGCGATCGCCGCCGATGCGATGTCCGGCTACTTTTTCGCCGTTCGGCAAGTGTTGTTTGTGCTGCCGGCCGTGCTGCTGCTCGCGACGGCCGGCCTTCCCAGTCCTCGCCGCGAATGGTGGCAGCCTGGCCTGCTGGCGATTTTCCTGGTGGCCTCGCTGTCCAAAGACGTGCGCTATTTCCGCAGCCCCGGCGAGGATTGGTCCGGCGCCGCGCGGGCGCTGCTCGCGGCCACCAGTCACGGCGCGTGCGCCGTCGTGCCAAGCCCCGAGCCGAAAGAGATGTACCAGCTTTTCGAACCCGGCTTGACCGACCGCTTCTGCAACGCGAGCGACGCCGCGGGCCCGGTGGTGATCGTCCAAAACCGGTACACGCTGGCCTCCAGCCTGGACGAAAGCCAGCGCGTGCTGGCGGCGAAAGGATATCGCGCCGCAGGCGAAACTGACGTCTCGGGCGTGAGACTTCGGTTGTTTAATCCGTGCGAGCAGGGCCCGTCATGAGTCATTCGACTCTGACGTGGCGCACGCACTCGTGCGTGCCGTGTCGAGACTCTTCTCGACACCCCCTCGGCGCGAAGCCCTGCGTCGGCAGGAGTGCCGACGCGGCACGCACAAGCGCGTGCGCCACGACGCTCTCTCAGAAATGAAACCGGTACCGCAACTCCACATACACCTGGCGCGGATTGATGAAATGCGTGCCGCCGAAAGTGTTGCTGGTATCCAGCAGATAGCGCGTGTTGGCGATGTTCACGGCGTTGGCTGAAATCGTCCAGGCCTCGCGAAATTGCTTGCCCAGCGCCAGGTCGAAAGTCCAGTGCGGCGGCAGATGCGATGGGCCGTCGGCATTGAGGAATCCCGATCCGAACTGGCAGGCCGGCGTCGCCCACAGGTTTGCGGGCAGGTTCAGCGAGAGCACCGAAGTGACGCTATTCCGCTGGTCGTGATCGAGCAGGAAATTCCCGGTCGGGGCTGCCTCCAGCAAGCCGCCGGTGATTGGGCCGATACCCTGCGCGATCTGGTTCGACCACGCCACACGCCATTGCGCCCGCCGGAACAGGCGCGGCGAACGGAGGGTGACCTCGGTGCCGCTGATGATGGCGCCCAGATCGGTCAGCGGAATGAAGATGCCCGAATCGCCGATTACGTCGTGATCGAGGAAGTTGCGCGCGCTGGTGTGGAAGTTGTCAGTCTCCAGCGCCCAGCCGCGCAGCGGAACGCTCACGCCGATATCGTGCTGGATATCGCGCTCGCCGGATAGCGGGATGAATCCGTACCCCTGCGTTTGGGCGAACGCGAGCGCTGGACCGGCCAGGCTGTCGAGCGGCGGTGGCTGATAGTAATACGCGTAGTAACCGTGCAGCGTCCAGTTCAGGCGCGGGATGCGGATGGCGCCGCCCAAGCGCGGGCTGGCGGAGCTTTCATTCACCAGCCCGCCGTAACGCGTGAGGCGGATTCCCAGGTCGAGCGTTAGCCAGGAGGTCGGCTGATACTGATCGTCCGCATACGCCGTGCTCGAATGCGCCCAATGTTTCTCCTCCTGCGCGAACACGCCACCTCCGGGATTGGCGGTAAGTCCGAAGAACGTGTCGTCGTGCTGGCCCCAGAAATCGACGCCCGTGCGCAGGTTGTTGCGCTCCTTCTTCACCTGCATCGCCGCCAGCGCGCCCAAGTAATTCGACCGCTGGCTATCGTCGAGGATGAAGGGATTGTCGAGTGGGCCGCTCACATAGTGCGAACCGTTGAAGTGGTAGCTGGGCGAAACCGTCAGCAGCCAGTCGCCAGAAAATGTGTGCGTCCAATGGAAGCCGCCCAAGTCGTCCTTTTCCAGATCCAGGTCGCGAATGCCGGATGATTCGAGATCGAAATCGTTGGGAACCTGGTAATGGTCCGCGCGCACCGAGGCGACC
The DNA here is from genome assembly GCA_036404395.1 of Bryobacteraceae bacterium. Taxonomy (GTDB): domain Bacteria; phylum Acidobacteriota; class Terriglobia; order Bryobacterales; family Bryobacteraceae; genus Bog-375. Next base: position 6,060 of record DASWZP010000243.1, read on the forward strand.
CAGCGCAATTGGTCTTTGCCGCTCACGTTGTAGAGCAGGGAAGCGAACCCTCCCACGCCGCTCTCCTGATCGTGGATCACTTGCGAGATGGGCGTCCCCAAGCCGAGCTCGCTGCGGTTCCCGTCCACGCTGGCGAAGTAAGCGAAGCGCAGAGTGTGTCCGCCAACTGCGAATTGATCGTCGGTCGAATAGAAATTGCCGGCGGAGAAAATCAAGTCAGCCTGATTGTCGCGCTCGAATCCAGAAGGAGTGACCACATTGAAGAAGCCGTAGGTGCGGTCGCCATACTCGCTCGAATACCCGCCGCGCTGGATCTCCAGGTCCTCCACGTCTTTGGGATTGACCATCGGCGCGACGTTGGCGGCGATGTTGGTATTGATCACCGGCACGCCATCGATCAGCCAATTGACCTGGTGGCCGCCGCGCATGTGGAGCATGTCGTGGACCATGTAAGCGCCGGGCGTAAAATCCGTGATCATGGCGAGGCTGTTGGTCTGATCCGCGCCCGGCGTGCGGGCCACGTCTTCTTGATCGACGAGCACGCGCGGCGTGGCCGTCTGCGCGTTGAGCCGGTCGGCGGCGCTCGAAACCGTCACCACCTCGTTGATGCCCGCCACTTCCATTGCCAGGTGCAATACCGGCGATCTGCCGGCCGCCACCGTCACACTCTGCTCCAACCGCCGGAAGCCGGACGCGGACACTGCAACCGTCCACGCACCCTCGGCCAGATTGTCGAACTGGAATTCTCCATCGGCATCGGTCTTCACGCTCTGGGTCCGCGCCGGTTCGGCCGCATTCGCCGACACCTGCGCTCCCGAGATCGGCCGGTGAGCGGGATCGTGCACCACACCGCGGATGACGCCTTGAGCGGCCGCGAGCGCGGGAAACAGCAGCAGCCAGCAACACGCCACAGGGATGCAAGGGCGGTTGCCGCTCACTTGCGCCACACCGCGGAGAAGCGGCCGTCTGAGTGACTGATGTAGTGCAGCCGCATTCCTTTCGTGACCGCCTCGTTCTGGCGGATCTGTAGATCGAATCCGGTCATACCGACGTAGCAGGCCGACTCCGGCTGCCCCTTTTCGAAGATCGCGGCGTAGCGAACGCCGTCGCCGGTGCGGTAAGAGCTGACGCGGCCCACGACGTATCCGTCTTGTTGCATTTTCCCGAGTTGCTGGCGGAGATCCTGAGCGCTCAGGTTCAGCAGAGCCCGCGCCGGTACGCCGGTCTGGTTCCAAATGGCGTGGAAGCGCAGCAGATCCTTGGGACCGAAAGCCACCACATCGACGATCGCCAGGCCGTCGGAATCATGTTGTTGGAGTCTCCGTTCGAGTTCCGCCTGGGCGAGCGCGCCGCGCGCCTCATATGCGCCTTGGACTGGCGTCCAGATTGTGGTAAACCGTGGCCCTCCCGGACCTTTGAGTACGCTGACGGAATCCGGCCGGTAGTTCTGGCGTTTGAATTCGGCCAGATCCTGCAGCCGTTTCTCCGCGGGCTCGAGCAACGTGATCTTGTTTGCGCCGGACGCCTGGAAGGCGCCAATCAGGACGGCGGTTCCTTCCGTGTCCTTCTCTTTGGTAGCGGCGAAGGTAAGCGGGGAGTATCCCTTGCCGGACCAGTAGTCCAGACAGGGCTGAAACTGATCGGACGCAATCGTAGTGAACTCCGCCTTGCAGGACGGGGACGGAGGCTGGCTCACCTCCGGCGGCGTCGCGACGGCTGTCTGCGGTGTCGTGACCGTCGCTGTCTGTGGCGGCGCTGGCTGCCGCGAGGTTGCCAGTTTTGGAGAGGCGGCAGGCACACCGGGTCCGACGGAAGCGGTTGGCTGGGGCGTTACCGGTGCAGCCGGCTGAGGCGCACTGACGCTGCCAGACGCGGCCTCGCTGCCAGGCGCTTCTCTTAGCGCCTCGATCTGCGCCCGGGCCAAGTCGGCGAACCGGCCGTCGGGATATTTTTTCAGATAGGCCTCAAATAGCGCCGGGCTCTTTCGGTCTTGAATGGAATTCCAATAAGTCAGCTCCGATTTTTCGGAGCGGCTCCCGTTCTCGCGATAGAGCCCGCCGAACGCGAAGATCAGCCCAATCGCCGCCCACACGTACCAGAAGCGTTTTCGCCCGCGGACCGGCGACGGCAGGGGATCCGCCGGCGGGGGCGTCGCCGTCGGGGAGGGCGGTGTCTGCGGCGGTGGTTGCGGTGTTGCCGCAATCGCTGGCATCGCCATCGTGGCGGCCGCCGAAACAGAACCCGGCTCCAATGCGGCCCGCAGCGCGGCGACGAATTCCGTGCAACTGGCGAACCGGGCCTCCGGCGCCTTAGCCAGCGCTTTGCGCAGGACACCATCCCCGGCCATATCCACCGTGGGGTTTGCGGATAGCGCCGGCGGTGGATCCTGATACAAGGTCTTGGTCACCAGCGTGGCCATGCTGTCGGCGTCGAACGGAAGCCGCCCGGCGAGCAGCGCGTAAGCCACCACCGCCAGCGCGTACTGGTCGGTTCGCCCGGAGACGGCTTCGCCCTTCAATTGCTCGGGCGCCATGAAATGCGGGGAGCCAACCACGGCGGCCGTTTGCGTGAGCGTGCTGCTTTCCAGCATCTTGGCGATGCCGAAGTCGGCGATCTTCACCACGCCATCGGATTGCAGGATGATATTGCCCGGCTTGATGTCGCGGTGCACGACACCTTTACCGTGCGCGTAATCCAGGGCGCGCGCGCAGTCGGCCAAAATGCCGAGCGACTCGG
>DASWZP010000244.1:0-7091 GCA_036404395.1 Bryobacteraceae bacterium
AGGCAGCTCGCTGGCCCGGGGAAGCCATTGGCACTACGGAATTGTCCTTCATGAGGACTAGTCTATAGTACAGACTAGTTCTTATCAAGAAAAATGTGGCCGGAGGAGCACGTCTAGAGCGGCTGGGGCGTCATTACCCAAAAACGGGCCGGGGCGTGTTTCGGGGCCCTACGGCAAAACCGGAATCATCGCTCCTGTCGGCGAACCGGCCCCGCCGTAGGTCGCAATCACCTGGTTGTCGCCATCAGCCGCGTTGGGTGGCACCACCACGTTGATCTGGTACAGCCCCGGGCTGATCAACCCGGCGAATTGCACCGTAGCCGTCGTGCCGCCGATGGTGACCTGCGGCCAGGGATTGGGCAGCGCGCCCGTCTGCACGGCCGAGCCCGCCGTCAGCGTGGAAACCGGCAGGCCGAAGCCATCGCCGAACAGCAGGATGGTCTCGCCCGGTGTGGCCGGGGTGAACGTGTAGCCCGGCACCGACATGGAGGCCGGCCCCAGCAGGGTGTAGCCGGCGTGCTCCGCGGCAATGTGGATGCCATCGCCGAAGCGCAGGAATCCCGGCGACGACGCTTCCAGGTTCGCCGTATAAGCGGCGCTGGTCGCGGTGCCGTTGTTCACCTCGATCGCAACCGAACCGGTGGCGGAATCGAGCGGCGTGAGCACGTTTATCTGAGCGGCACTGACGAAATAGATGTACGCCGGTTTGCCGTTCACGGTGACGCTGACGCCGCCCAGCGCGGTCGGCATCTGGCCGGATGCAAAAGATGGCGCGCTGCTCCAGGTGAGACCCGTGCCCACGCTGGCCGGAGCCAGGTTGGAGCCGTAGATGGAAATCCAGGCATTCTGCGCGATGTCGGCGCCTCCGCCGGAGACGCCAACGCCCGTGATGAGGGGCTCGGTTCCGGTGGATCCAGTCGCTTCAGCAAACACGTACGCGGCTCCGTTGAAGGCTTGCGAGTTGACGGTCTTGTCGTAAGCCCCGATGACGATGGTGCTCCCGCTCAACGAGACGGCGTTGCCGAAATGTTCGTTCGTCGTGGCATCGGAATCAGCCAGTTCCTGCTGCTCGGTCCAGACGCCGCCGCTGGGCACAAACACGTGCGCGACACCATCGCTGCCTGCCGCTCCGATCACCGCGGTGTTCCCGCTCAGCGAGACGGACCAGCCGAATTCGATGGCCGCGGAAGCAATCAGTTTCTGTTGCTGGCTCCACGTTCCGCCGCTGAGCGCAAAAACGTACGCCGCTCCCTGATTGTTGTTATTGCCGTAAGCCCCGACGAGTATCGTGTTCCCGCTCAACGAGACGGAAGCGCCGAATAAGTCGTTCTCCGCGGGATCGGAAGGAGCCAGTTCCTGCTGCTGGTTCCACACTCCACCGCTGAGCCCAAACACGTACGCGACCCCCCCGTTGCCCGAAGCTCCGATCACAGCGGTGTTGCCGCTCAACGAAACGGAAGAGCCGAATTGATCCTGCACCTGGCCATCGGAAGCGAACAACTGCGGCTGCACGCTCCATACACCACCGCTCTCGACAAACACGTACGCGGCTCCCAGGCTGGCAGTCTTTTCCGGAGCTCCGATCAGTACCGTGTTCCCGCTCAACGAGACGGACGTGCCGAAACCGTCGATCCCCGCGAGACCGGCAACGGCACCGGGAGCGGAAAGCGCCTGCTGCTCGGTCCACACTCCGTTGCTTCGCACGAACACGTATACGCTTCCGGGGCCGTAGACGTAGGGAGCCCCGACCACCGCCGTGTCCCCACTTACCGACACGGAGTAGCCGAATTCGGTGTAATCCCCACTACCGGGAAAAGTCAGCTCCTGCTGTTGGCTCCAAACGCCGCCGCTCTCGACAAACACGTACGCGGCGGCTTCGCCGGGAGAACCGATCACTGCCGTGGTCCCGCTTAGCGACACGGAATAGCCGAATTGACCTTCCCCGCCACCGGAAGGGGTCAGTTCCTGCTGCTGCGTCCAGGCCGGGTTCGCTACCAGCGGATACTCGGCCCCGCTCGCAGCCGCCAGGGCGGCGAGTGGAAATACGAGCGCGAGAGTCTGGAACCCGCGGACCCCCGTAAGCGTGTAACTGTGCATGATCGTCACCTCTTTCCGCGTTTGCGGAGCGCCGCTGGCTTTCATAGGATGCTGCGAAAAGGGCGCGGAGTCACGAAAAAGCGAGAAAACTCACGTCTGTGATTGGCTATACCCACACCTGGACGAAGCGGTTGGATCCCTCCGCAGCACACCCTCGACAAACACCTGTGATAAACATAACACAACCCCGGCGATGTCGCGGCATGCCTGAAGATCGCCGGCTCGACTTACCGGAATTCGGGGATTTAGATCCTCCCTGACGCCGTAGTGTTTATCATTCAAGTTGACGTATAGTCGCCGTTTCGGACCATTGCTGCCGGCGCGGTCCGCAAACCGCCTTCCTGGGAACTCCGACAGCCAGGTTGGTGCCCATGGGGCGCACCCCTCCTCAATCGCAGGCCACCGGTTCCAGGCTGCGCACTTTGGCCGAGAGCGTGGTGCGTTTGAGCCGCAGCATGTCGGCCGCGGCTTTCTTGTTGCCGCCCGTCTTGCGCAGGGCCTGCTCGAGTATGCTGCGTTCAATCAGGGCGACCGTCCGCTCGTAGTCGAGGCCATCGTCAGGCACCGGCACCAGCGGCGTGTCGCCTGACGGGGCCGAAATCGCCACCCGGTCCTCGAACGGAAGCGGAAAGTCGCCGGGAACCAGCATGTCGCGGTCACCGCTCAGCGCCACAGCCATTTCGATCGAGTTCTCCAGTTGCCGGACATTCCCCGGCCAACTCTGGGCGCTCAATCGCTCGGCAGCCGCCGGCGCAATCGTTTTAAGCGGAATCTCTTCCTGGCGGCAGATCTTTTCCACAAAGTGCAGCGCCAGCGCCGGCACATCGCCCGGCCTCTGGCGGAGAGCCGGCATCCGTATCGGCACCACGTTGAGCCGATAGAACAGGTCCTCGCGGAATCTGCCTTGTTCGATGCGCCGCGCGAGATCGCTATTGCTGGCGGCGATCACTCTCGCGTCGGAACGAATGGTTTCCGAGCTTCCCAGCCGCTGGAACTCCCGCTCTTGCAGCACGCGCAGTAATTTGGCCTGCAGTTCGAGGGGCAGCTCGCCGATTTCGTCCAGAAACAGGGTTCCGCCTTGCGCCTGCTCGAACCGGCCCAGCCGGCTCTGCACCGCGCCGGTGAACGCGCCGCGGACGTGCCCGAAGAGCTCGGCTTCCAGCAGATTCTCCGGCAGCGCGCTACAGTTCACCGCTACCCAAGGTCCCTGGCGGCGCGGCCCAGCCAGGTGCAAGGCGCGCGCCGCCAGTTCCTTGCCGGTTCCGGTTTCGCCGGTAATCAGCACGGTGGCCCGGCGGGCGCCAACCAGCCGGATCAGGTGGCCCACCTGGCGTATCTCGCGGCTGTCTCCCACCAGCAGCCGCTCCCAATCTTCCGAGCCGGTTCGCGACGCGAGTTGCGCCAGACTGTGGGTGCGGCGCCGATCCAGAGCTTGTTCGATCTGTTGGTGCTCGTCCCCTGGGGCCACCAGAAACTGATGGATACCGAGACGTGCCAGCCGTACCGCATCGTTGAGCGTGGCCGACGGATCTCGCGCCAGCACGGGAACCCCGGGCGCCAGCCGCCGGACCTGCTCTAGCAGGTCGGCGGGAACCCAGTTGGGTATTGGAAAATCCAACACAATCACCCCGTAGTCCTGCCGGGCGAGGTGGTCGATTCCGGTTGCCGCGTCCAGGTACTCAACCGTCCAGGCCGCACCCCCCGCGCAAAATTCTGCCGAAGGTCTATCATGGCTGCCGCGAATCCACAGGACCTTGGTGGCATTCATAGCTGGTTAGTCCAAGCAATCGGCGGAATCCGCCGGGACTTTAGGATTACTCCAAACTAACTGCTCGTTCTGGCTAAAGCCCATGCCCGATCTTGCCGATATGACACGCAGCAGAGGAAAGCTAACGGCTATGAGAGTCTTTGATCGAAACTTGAGCAGCGGGTCGCCGGTCGAATCCGGGCGCACGCAGGAAACTCAACGCGCCAACACAACAGCCGGGGGCGCCTCCGCTACGCAGGCAGGCAGCGGAGACCAGGTGGAGTTTTCCAATACGTTGGGCAGCCTGGCGCGGGCCATGTCCACGTTCAACACCAATCTCGCCAGCAAGGTGCAAGCGCTGGCCGCACAGTACCAGAGCGGCGCCTACCGTGCGGATTCTCTGGCGACTAGCCGGACCATGATCGCTCACGCTGTGACTGCCGGGGATCAGTAATCATGCCGGAGGACGCGGCAAGCGGGCTCGCGGCAGTGCGTGCCGAGGTGGAAGGCGCGTGCCGGTCGCTGGTCCTGGCATCGCCGGAAGCGCTGACTTGCTGCGAGGGGGCGCTCCAGCGGGCTGCCGAGGCGCTGCGGCGGGGCCAAACCGCATGGGATTGGAAGTCGGCTGGTGAAGGCGCCAAGTTAGAGGCGGCGCGGCTCCAAGCCGGGATTCGCCGCGCCGGGCGCCTGCTCTCCAGCGCTTCTGGCTATCACGCGGGCTGGTTACGAATTCTTTCCGCTATGGCGGGCGGGTACTCCCCGCGGGGCGAAGCCGCCCCCATGCCGGGCATGCGCCGGATCTCGCTCGAAGGATGAACCGGAATGCCCAGCCTCATATCCTCTCTTTATGTTCAGGCGGGCGCCATCAACGCGTTCGAGCAGGCGATCGCGGTTACCTCGGCCAATGTTTCCAATGCCTCCACCGCCGGTTACGCCAGCCAGACTCAGACTCTGGAGGCCATGCCCGAGGACATCAGCCACGGAGCTATAGGCGGTGTCGCAGCCGGGCCGGTGGTCAGCTCGCGGGACCAGTATGCGGAGCAAGCTGTCCGCAATCAGCAAACGGCCTTGGGCGGGTCCACCGAGAGCGTCAACAGTCTGACCGGCTTGCAGTCGCTGTTCGACGTCACGGGCACCAGCGGTATTTCGACCGCGCTGAGCAGCCTGTACCAGAGCTTCTCGGCCTGGGGACAAACGCCCTCCGACGGCACCGCCCGGCAGGCTGTGTTGACGGCGGCCGGCAATCTGGCGGACGCCTTCCAGACGACGGCCTCCGGGCTGACCAGTGCCGCCACCACGGCGAACCAGCAATTGCAGCAGACCGTAACCCAGGTGAACACGCTGGTGGGGCAGTTGCAGCAACTCAACGCACAAGCCATCGGGAGCAACGGAAACGATTCGGGACTGGACGCCCAGATCAACTCCGCGCTCGAAAACCTGTCGCAATACATCCCCGTTACCGCCACCGAGCAGCCTGACGGAACGTACACGGTGATGCTCGGCGGCCAGACCCCGCTGCTGGTCGCCGGCCAGCAGTATGCACTGAGCTTTGACCTGTACCAACCGGATAATTCCACGATTCAGAACGCGCCTCCGCTGGCGCAAATCAAAGCCGCGGACGGCACCGACATCACCAGCGACATCACGGGCGGTCAATTGGGCGCATTGCTCAACTTCCGCAACGCGGTTTTGCCTTCGTACATGGGCGATGGCACCCAGGCGGGCAGCCTCAATACGATGGCGCAACAGTTCGCGGACACGGTGAACGGGATCCTCACTACGGGCAACATTTCCGACGCTTCCGCGGACGGCGCCACGCCGGCAGTGCCCGGCGTGCCGCTATTTACTTACGACACAACCAATTCGACCAACCAGGCGGCCAGCCTCGCGGTCAGTTCCACCATCACGCCCAGCCAACTGGCGGCGATTGATCCGGGTCCGCCCGAGGTCTCCAACGGCATTCCACTGGCGCTCGCCCAGCTCGAGAATCCGCAGTCCGCCGCGGATCAGATCGATGGGCAAAGCTACACGGCGGCTTTTGGCGATATGGCTACCCAAGCCGGCAACCTGCTGAACGATGCGACGGAAGACCAGCAGGTGGCACAATCGGCGCTCACGCAAGCCCAGAACCTGCGCCAGCAGCAATCCGGTGTGAATCTGGACCAGCAGGCCGCGACGCTGGTCGAATATCAGCGGTCTTACGAGGCCAACGCCGAGATGCTCACCGTGCTGAACCAGTTGATGCAGGACACCATCAACATTCTCGAGCCGGGGACGGCGTAACCGGGAGGCAGCATGACCATCAGCAACCTCAGCCCCGCCGATCAAGCGTTTCTCGCCGGCGTGAACACCGTCGAGCAACAGATCACCGCGGCTACCCAGCACATCACTTCGGGGCTTAAGGTCAGCACCGCCGCGGATGATCCGGCGCAGATCGACGATTTACTCCAACTGCGCGCCGATCAGCAACTCGACAAACAAGTCGCGAGCAACCTGACGATGGCCAATTCGGTGGCGTCGGCGGCGGATACCGCCATCGGCGGGGCCGTCCAAGTGGTCGATACCGCCATCCAAATCGCCACCCAGGCCGCTAATTCCCTAACGGGCGAGAACACCGACAGCAGCCTCGCCCTACAGGTGCAGGGACTGCTCTCACAAATGGTGAACTACAGCCAGACTCAAGTGCAGGGTCAATACATCTTTAGCGGCGATCAGCCGGAGAGCCCCTACTATCAGTTGGACCTCGCCGCGCCCCAAGGCGTCGATCAGCTCCTGACCGCCGGCGCAACGCAGCAGATTCAGGATCCGGCGGGTGGCTCCTTTGCGGTTTCGCAAACCGCGCAGACGATATTCGGCAACCAGAACGCCGATGGCACGCCCGCGGGCGATAATGTCTTTGCCGCCCTCAACAATCTCAACAACGCCTTGCAGAGCAATAGCACAGCGGGCGTCAAGAGCGCGTTGAACAATCTGCAACAGGCATCCACCCGGCTCAACGACATGCAGTCCTTTTACGGCGTAGTCGAGGACCGCATTCAAAGCGCCACCACCTACTCGAGCTCGCGCGACACCGAACTCGAAACCCAGATTGGCAGCATCCAGGACGCCGACGTGACCAGCGACGCGATGTTGCTGTCGCAAGCCAATACGCAGCTCCAGGCCGCTTTTCAGGCCGAGGCCCAGATACCCAAGTCCACCCTGTTCAATTATCTGAGCTGACCGGTTCCATTCGCCTGAGTGGATGGGG
>DASWZP010000245.1:0-8949 GCA_036404395.1 Bryobacteraceae bacterium
CGCCAGGGCAGCCACGTGCGGCCCCTCGCCATAGTGGACCACGCATTGCAACCTGCGGGCGTGCAGCAGGCCGCCAATATCGGCGCGAATTTCCGGCAGCAACGCCGCCGACGGCGAAAACACGGAGTACAGCAGCCCTGCCGCGAAGCTCGGCGCCGTGCGGCCGGTGTATTTCGCGAGAAACCAGAAGAGCGTAACCGGTCCCAGGCAATAGAAGAACGCCGTGACCGCATGATAGGCGAGCGCCGGCGAAATGCGGACGGCGGCCGATACCAACGCCACCAGCGCATGCAACAGCGGCGGATACGTGTTCGCAAAAGGCATGCCGCCGAACCAGAGCGGGCACCAATAGAGATCTCCTGCATGGCCGCGCATGTAGCGCGCCAGGGCAATGAAGACGCCTTCCACTGAGCTCATCTGATCCAGGTACTCGATGCGGTAGAGCGGCGCGCAAACGAGCGCGTTCACTCCAAACAGAACGAGCGACGGAATCAGCACACGCCAAGAGCGGCGTTGCATGAAGTCGATTGGTTTAGCGCGGTCGTGCATGAAGCAAGGATCGAGTGTAGCGCACTGCCAGCCCGTTGCGTTTCGGCAACATCTGCGTACCAGGGTGCAGATCTTACACCGCATCCCGGCTCATGGCGGCGGCGCAAGCGTGGGAACTGAAGGAGAAGCCGGCATCGAAGTCATCCCCAGCACACTGGAAGCCGAGATGCTCTATCGAAGCCGAAGAGGAGAACTTTGAATGCGTAAAACACTGGTAGCCATTTTGGCAGTTGCGGGTTCCATGAGTGCCGTGGCTTTCGCGGCGGACAGAGAAGTAAAGGTCGAGGACAGGCTGGATGCTTCGGCCGACACGCTGCACGACCTGATGAGGGCTGCCGACAAAGGTATCCCCCAGGATCTGATCGATAAGGCGAAATGCGTGGTTGTCATACCAGGCATGAAAAAGGCCGGATTCATCTTCGGCGCGAAGTATGGCCGCGGGTTCGCGGTATGCCGCGAGCACGGTGCCTTGGGTTGGAGTGCGCCTGCCTCAATGCGGGTTGAAGGTGGCAGCGTCGGATTCCAGATCGGCCTTTCGGATACCGATGTCGTATTGCTGGTGATGAACGATGGCGGAATGAGGCACCTCTTGTCCGACAAGTTCACGCTGGGCGGAGAAGCAACCGCGGCGGCGGGCCCGGTTGGCCGCGACCTGGCGGCTGAAACGGACGCCATGATGAGCGCCGAAATGCTGTCGTATTCCCGGTCTCATGGGCTGTTCGCGGGTATCTCGCTGGAAGGCGCGACGCTGCGTCCGGACGAAGATAGCAACCGGGAACTCTACGGCCGCGACGCAACCAATCGTGAAATTCTGAGCGGCGACTTCAAAACCCCGGCGATCGCGGACCGGTTTGAACATGCCCTGAATCGCGCCTCGGCCGAACGCAAATAGAGGTGCAGCTTTGTACGGGCCGGGCACGCCCGGCCCCAGAGGTAGGACGGACGATCGGTTTGTGTCGTCTGTCTGGAGGCGCTGTCGGCCCGCGAAGCCCGGTAACGCCGGCGATCTTTGTCGCCGGTGATTTGCCGTGATTCCCGGAATTTCGGGCCGGTTTTTCGACCTGTCAGGGCTTCGCGCCAGTGCAGTGTGACGGACCACGAAAGGCTGGTCTGTCCTGCTTTACTCCGGAGGCGCGCCGCGTTGCGAGCGCAGTGAGCGGGCGATGAGGCCCAGGCCGCCTACCAGCAGCACCAGCATGATGATGGTGTGGATCAGGCTGGTCGGCTGGAAGTAGATGTGCATGTTGGCGATGACGCCGGCAAAAATGAAAATCGCGCCGGCGACCGTCAGCAGCCATCCCACCGTGCTGCGGCCGTTCCAGAACAGCAGCCCGACGCCGATCAGCATCGGAATGAGCGTGATGCCGAAGGAGTTGCCGCCGTAGAAACTCCAATAGGAGCCGACCACGGTTACCCGATCGGCCAGAAAATATCCGCCGGCGCACGCCATGGCGAAGCCCATCACAAAGTGGCCGAGCCCACCCGGGGTTCCACCCACGTCGCTGAAACGACGATCTTCCATGAGCCGAGGATAACAGAAGCGCTGGCCGGCGGTCGGCGCACCCATTTGCCGGCATGCGGCCCTTCAGTTCTCCATCTTCTCGGCTTCCTCCAATGAAATGGGGGTCTGCTTCTGGATGTCGATGGCGAACTTCAATTGCCGCTCGATCGGGTGGAACGCGTTGACCAGCGGCATGGTGACGTCCACCAGCTCGGCCGATTGGTATTTCGCGAGCGCGTCTTTGTCCCACTTGGAGACAATCGCGCTGACGCCCGCGGCTTTGGCGATCTCGGGTATCTTGTCCTGAATGTTCTTCAGAATGTCGTCGACAGGCGCCGTGCTGAAGCCCTGCTTGTGCAGGAGGGTCTGTTGGGCTTTGCCCTGCGCCTCCAACTCGTCGACCCGTTTCTGATTCCCCGCGGCCTTGGCCGCGTCATACTCGGCCCTCATGGCCGCCAGTTGCTTGCCGGCGGTAGCTTGCCAGGCTTCGGATCTGCCGAATGCCACCGCGATCGCGCGCGAATCGTATACGCCGACTCGCAGCTTGGCGCCGGATGAATTCGCGGGCTCTTGTGCCAGCGCGGTAACTGCGCACAGCGAGAGGCAAGCCGCCGATATGATGATTTCGATTGCTTTCATTGGAAAATCTCCTTACGCTCTTGTGACGGCGCACAGAGCTCAGCCGCGCGGCAAGGGTAACACCTGTTGCCACAACCATCTTGTCAAATCGTTCCTCTGAATGGAAGTAACGGAAGGCGGCGCGGCGAGGTTCTGCTAACCTGAAGCCATACCTGCCATGGGCATTGCCCGCAAACCGGAAGTGATGAGTCCGGCCGGATACTGGCCGCAACTGGAAGCCGCCCTCGATGCCGGCGCCGACGCGGTGTATTTCGGCCTGCGGCATTTCACGGCGCGCGCCAAGGTGGGCTTCTCGCTGAGCGAATTGCCGCAGGCGATGGCCGCGCTGCACCGCCGCGGCGCGCGCGGCTTCGTGACTTTCAACACTTTGGTTTTCGATCACGAGCTGCGCGAAGCGGCGCGCGCGCTGGCGGCCATCGCCGAAGCCGGCGCCGACGCCATCATCGTGCAGGACCTGGGAATCCTCAAGCTGGCGCGCGCCATTGCGCCCGATCTGGAACTGCACGCCAGCACGCAGATGAGCGTTACCAGCGCCGCCGGAGTGCGGCTGGCCGAGAGCCTGGGCGCGCGGCGCGTCACCCTGGCGCGCGAGCTTTCTCTCGCCGAAGTGCGCGCCATTCGTGCCGAAACGCTCTGCGAGCTGGAGATCTTCGTTCACGGCGCGCTGTGCGTGGCCTATTCCGGGCAGTGCTTTTCGAGTGAGGCCTGGGGCGGCCGCAGCGCCAACCGCGGCCAGTGCGCGCAGGCCTGCCGCTTGCCCTACGAATTGATTGTGGACGGCAAAATGAAGCCGCTGGGCGACGCCCGCTATCTTCTCTCGCCAGGCGACCTCTTCGCGTTGCGGCAGATTCCCGAGATTGTCGAAATCGGCATCTCCGCGTTGAAGATCGAGGGCCGCTACAAAGACGCCGATTACGTCGCGCTGGCCACGCGCGCTTACCGGCAAGCCGTGGATGCCGCGTGGGAAGGCCGCGGCACTGGCTACAAACCCGCCATCGACGCGCGCCAGGAGCTCGATCTGGAGCAGGTTTACTCGCGCGGATCGGGCCCGCACTTCTTGAACGGCACCGATCACCAGGCCGTGGTGCGTGGGCGCGCGCCCCGCCATCGCGGCGTCCGGATGGGCCGCGTGACCGCGGTTTCGGAAACCGGCGTGTCCATCGAGCCGGCCGAAGCGCGCCGGCTAGCGCCACTCAAACCCGGCGATGGCGTGGTGTTCGACGCCGCCGATTGGCGCAGCCCGGAAGAGCCGGAGGAAGGTGGGCGCATCTTCCAGGTGCTGCCGCGCGGCGGCTCGATGGAGCTGCGCTTCGCCAACCGCGCGCTCGATCACGCCCGCATTCGCCGCGGCGATCTGGTCTGGCGCACCAACGATCCGGAGCTCGAGAAGCGCATTCGCGCGCTTCCCGCCGAGCGCGTACCGGCGCGCGTGCGCGTCACAGCGCGCGAAGGCGCGCCGCTCGTTGCCGTCTGGGAAGCCGGCGGCATCCAGGTGACGGTGGAATCGGCTACGCCGCTGGGCCTCGCGCGCAACCGGGCGCTCGATGCGGAGCTGCTGCGCGAGCAGTTTTCGCGGCTCGGCAACACGCCATACATGCTTGCGCATTTAGAATTGACGGTGGAAGGCGCACCGTTCGCGCCGGCGTCGATGCTCAATCAAGTCCGCCGCGATGCAGTCGAACGGCTGCAAGCGGCGGCGACAGCGCCGCGGCGGATTGAGATCGAGGACCCGATGAGGGTGCTCGATGGAATAGTGAGCGATGGGGTTGGCAGGCGAACGCGCCCGCCCCACTTTGCCGCCGATTCAGTGGGGCAGGCGCTTTCGCCTGCCAACAGTTCCGGCAGCAGCGACCTTCCGCCCAGCCTTCATTTCCTGGTGCGCACGCCGGAGCAACTCGATGCCGCCATCGACTTTCGACCGGCCAGCATCACGCTCGATTACCTGGATCTCTACGGCCTCAAGCCGTCGCTCGAGCGTGTGCGCGCGGCCGGGTTAAGCCCGCGCGTGGCCAGCCCGCGCATCTTGAAACCGGGCGAGGAGCGGGTGGTCGATTTCCTGCTGAGTTGCGCTTGCCCCATCCTGGTGCGTTCGGCCGGCTTGCTCGACACGCTGCGCGACCGGCCTCACGCCGCGCTGGCGGGCGATTTCAGCCTCAACGCGGCCAACTCGATTACCGCCGCGGAGCTGCTGGCGCTGGGCCTGGACATGCTCACGCCAACGCACGATTTGAATGCCGCCCAAGTGGCGGACCTGGCGCGGGCCGTGGGCGCGCACAGCTTGGAGGCGTTGGCCTTCCACCACCTGCCGGTCTTCCACACCGAGCATTGCGTGTTCTGCCGTTTTCTTTCGACCGGATCGAGCTATCGGGATTGTGGCCGGCCCTGCGACGACCATCGGCTCGCGCTGCGCGATTCGAGCGGCCGCGCGCATCCCGTGATGGCTGACGTCGGCTGCCGCAACACCGTCTTCGGCGCCGAGGCGCAGCAGGCGGCCGCGCACCTCGATGCCTGGCTGGCGGCCGGTATCCGTCGTTTTCGACTGGAATTCGCTCATGAATCGGCGGCGCAGGTTGTCGCGGTCGCGCAGGCCTTCGCGGACGCCCTTGCCGGGAATCTCGATTCCGGCGAACTGGCGCGGAGACTCGCCCGCATCTCTCCCGGCGGCATCACCGAAGGCAGCCTCTTCGTGCCGCCCGATTATCTCGATCTGCCCGTGCTGCAGTAAGCTGCAAGTGCGCGCGTCCGAGGCGGGCCGGGCATGCCCGGCCCCTACGAATCCGTTGTAGGGGCGAGGCACGCCTCGCCCTCGGGGCGCACGAAAGAAGGTTTCTCAATTGCGGCATCGTGTATCAAGCTATTTCTACACTTCCTCCGCCAGGTCCGGTTCGGGCAGCCTGTCGTGCGGTCTCGCCACCCAAACGTACAGAGTGGGAAGCAGGAAGACGTTCATCACCATCGCAACCATCAGTCCACCCACGATCACGATGGCGAAGGGGCGCTGCGAGTCGGAGCCGATGGCGTGCGACAGCGCGGCGGGCAGCAATCCCAGCGTGGCGACCAGCGTGGTCATCATGATCGGCCGCAAGCGCAGCACGGCCCCTTGAATGGCGGCTACTTCCACCGAGTTGCCGCGCGCGCGAAGCTGGTTGATGTACTCCAGCATGATGACGCCGGTCTGCACGCACACTCCAAACAAAGCCAGAAAACCGACGCCCGACGAAACCGACATGTGCGTGCCGGTCACCAGCAATGCCAGAAGGCCGCCCAGCGGCGCCATCGCCATGTTCACCAGCATCAGGCCGGCCCATTTGAAGGAATGGAACATGGTGTAGAGAATGATGAAGATCACCAGAACCGTGACCGGCAGCACCACCATCAGCCGCTTTTGCGAGCGCTGTTGGCTGGCGTATTCGCCGGCCCAATCGATCGTATAGCCCTTGGGCAGCTTCACCTGTTGTTTCACCTTTCGGATAGCCTCTTCGACCGTGCTGCCCAGGTCGCGGCCGCGCACGGAGTATTTGAGCGCCACGTAGCGCGAGTTCGCCTCGCGATAAATCTCCGAAGCGCCGTCCAGTTCCCGGACCTTGCACAACTGCGCCAGCGAAACGCGCTCGCCGGAAGGGCTGAGCAACCGGATGCGCTCGATAGCTTCCCGGCTATCGCGATACGCCGGCAGATAGCGCGCCACCAGGTCGAAGCGCTGCTCGCCTTGCAGCACCTGGCTGACGGCGTTGCCGCCAACCGCGGTCTGAATGGCGTCCTGCACATCTGCGACGTTGATGCCGAAGCGCGCCGCGGTATCGCGGTCCACCCGGAATTCGAGGTTCGGCTGGCCGATCACGCGGAACAGCCCCAGGTCCTCGATGCCGCGGACGGTACGCATCACGCTGACGATCTCGTCTCCTTTGGCTTCCAACAGCTTCAGATCGGCGCCGTAGATCTTGACCGCAAGCTCGCCTTTTACGCCGCTCACCGCTTCCTCCATGTTGTCGGAGATGGGCTGCGAGAAATTCCAGAGCACGCCGGGCAGTTTCTCCACCTCGCGGTCCAGCGCGGCGATCAGCTCATCCTTGTCCTGGCGAAACACCGGCCGCCACTGTTCTTTGGGCTTTAGGTCCACGAAGTATTCCGTGTTGAAGAAGCCGGTGGTGTCGTTGCCATCGTCGGGCCGGCCCACCTGCGAGACCACTTGCGTGACCTCGGGGAACGAAGCGAAAATCACCCGCGCCTGATTGGTGAGCCGGGTGCCCTCGGTGGGACCGGTCGATGGCGCCAGCGTGCCGCGCGCCCAAATGGCGCCCTCATCCAGGTGCGGCAGGAATTCCGAGCCGATGACGCCGCTGGTCAGCAGGTACGCGGCCGCCACCACCGACAGCGCAGCCACGCCCACCGGCGCCCAACGATGCTCGATCGACCACTTGACGGCCTCCCGGTACCGGTTGGTCACGAACAGCAACACCGGGTTGTGCCATTCCAAGGTTTCGCGGCGGAATAGGAAGCTCGAGAGCACCGGCGCCAGCACAATGGAAAACAGCAGCGCGCCGGCCAGCGCAAATGCGACCGTCCACGCCATCGGCTTGAAGAGACGTCCTTCCACGCTTTGCAGCGTGAAGATGGGCAAATAGGCCGTAATAATGATGCCGATGGCGTAGAACACGGGCCGTTGCACCTCGTGCGCCGCCTCGCGGATGCGCTCCATGGCCGTTTTGGGCGTTCCGCGCTCGCCCAGATGCCGCACGATGTTCTCCACCATCACCACCGTTCCATCCACCACCATGCCGAAATCGAGCGCCCCCAGCGAGAGCAGATTCGCCGGAATATGTCGCAGGTCCAGGCAGATCGCCGCGAACAGCAGCGAGAACGGGATGGTCAAAGCCACGATCAGCGCGCCGCGCGCATTCCCCAGGAACAGGAACAGGATGATGGCCACCAGGATGATCCCCTCGGCGAGGTTGTGCAACACGGTGTGCGTAGTGTAATGAACCAGGTCGCTGCGATCCAGGAACGGGACCACTTTGACGCCGGGCGGCAGAATGCTGTTGTTCAGCTCGTCGACTTTGGCGTGAATGTCCTTCAGCACCTGGTCGGAATCGGCGCCCTTGCGCAACAGTGCGATGCCTTCGATGACATCGTCGTTGTCGATAACCCTGCCGTCGGCGCGGTGGATGGCCTTGCCGACCTGACCCAGCCTGATCTTGGGTCCCTGCTCGACCGTGGCGATGTCGGAAACGCGAATGGCCGTGCCGCCCTGCGTCTTCAATACGATTTTGCCGATATCCGCGATGTGATCGACCAGGCCCACCTCGCGCACATTGACTTGCTGCAAGCCCTGCTCGATGAAGTTGCCGCCCGCGTTCACGTTGTTGTTGCCGAGCTGTTGTTCCACTTGCCCAATGCTCAACCCGTAGTCCACCAGCTTGTCGGGATCGATGCGCACCTGGTATTCCTTGGTGGCGCCGCCGAAGCTGGCCACATCGACCACGTTGAGCACCGATTTGAACTGCTTTTCGAGCGTCCAATCCTCGAGCGCTTTCAGTTCCAGCAGGTCGTACTCGGGATTGTCGCTGTGCAGCGAGTACCAATAGATCTGGCCCACCGGACTCCAGTCGGTGCCCATTTGCGGCTGTAGACCCGGCGGCAGAGTGACCTCGGAAAGGCGCTCCAGCACCTTGGAGCGGTTCCAATCGTTATCGGATTCGTCGTCGAAGACCAGCATCAGGCTGGAGAGCCCGAACAGCGAAGTGGAACGCAGATGCTCCAGGTGCGGCAGCCCGTTCATCACGATTTCGAGCGGGATGGTCACCTGCTGCTCGACTTCCTCCGCCGCGCGTCCCGGCCACTGCGTGATGACCTGGACGTAGTTGTTGGCCACGTCGGGATACGCCTCGATCGGCAGCTTCTCGAAGGAAACCACGCCCCAGAAGAACAGCAGCACAGCCACTACCACGACCAGGAAACGGCTACTGAGCGCGAAGTCGACGACTCTCCGGATCATGCGCACGCCATCCGCTTATCCTGAATTCCGAAATGACGCCTTGTATCAGGGCACGGCTTGAGCCGTGCCGTCGACAGCGCGCTTTCCGAGGGCCCATCAGGTTCATCCCGTTCCGGCACGGCTGAAGCCGTGCCCTGATACAAGACCTGTTGTTTCATGGTGCTCCGCTGTGGGAGTGCCGCTTCTCCGAAGTTGACTTCCGAATTCAGGCTTATTGCTCCGCTGTGTTCTGGAGCACGAGCGCATTGGAAACCACTTGGTCGCC
>DASWZP010000246.1:0-9816 GCA_036404395.1 Bryobacteraceae bacterium
CTCGAAGCCTTGGGCGACGATAACTGGTGGCTGCGCATCCGCGTGCCCGCCGAGCTTGACCCGTTTCTGGTTTACAAAGGCTCCATCGCCATCGACGGCATCAGTCTCACCATCGCCGCGCTCGAAGGCGATGCGCTCAGCGTCACCATCATCCCGCACACCTACCGCAACACCACGCTGGCCACCTATCGTCCCGGCGCCCGCGTCAACATCGAATGCGACATCCTCGCCAAGCACGTCGAAAAGCTGCTCCGCAAACTCGACGTCAAGAGCGGGTTGACCATCAACAAACTGCAAGAGCAAGGCTACTGACGTGGGGCAGGTCCCCGACCTGCCAGGCCCGCAATGGTACAATTCCGCGCATGCGACTACGTCTCTTTGCGGCGGCAACTTGCTTGTGGTCCGCGCTCGCCTTCGGCCAAAAGCCGGAATACGATTTCTACGCGGATTATCGGACGTTCATGTCGTCACTGTGGGTCAAGAACCCGGCCATTACGTCCGGCGAGATCCATGAAGCGTATGCGGCAAAACTAAAGGGCGAAGGAATTCCTGCCGCCGAAATAGCGCGCCGGCTGCGGTTGCTGGCCACAGAAGGGCCCCAACTTGAGGCCGACCGCTGGAACCGCTATTACGGGGACGCCAAGAACAACCAGGAGTACAACCAAAGCCCGAATGCTTTCCTGATGGCATTCGTCGCAGAGAAGCGGCCGGGAGTAGCACTGGATTACGCCATGGGAACCGGGCGGAACGCCTTGTATTTGGCCAAGCTCGGCTGGGACGTGTATGGGTTCGATCAATCCGATGTCGCAGTCGCGATGGCTCAAAAACGGGCCTTGGAGTTAGGTCTCAAGCTGCACACGGCCGCTGTTCCGGACAGCCAGTACGACTTCGGGAAAGAGCGCTTCGACTTGATCGTCTTCAGTTGGGCGATGCCGCTCATCGACGCGAAAAAGGTGGTTGACTCGCTCAAGCCGGGCGGCTATGTGGTGATGGAGTGTGCGGTCGACTATGTGGGCCGCAACGGGATGTTAAAGAAGTTCGACGACTTGCGCATCGAACGCTATGAAATCGTCCGGGCTGTCGCGGATTGGTACGGCCGCCGGGAGATCGAGGTTCTTCATCTGGTGGCGAGGAAGCAGTAAAGCGTGAGCCGGCGCGACCCGGGTCCGTGAGGTCGCACGCCAATCTAGGGAATGCCTTGCCGCAGGCCGGGCGGACCGTAGGCGTATAATCTGTACCATGAGTCTCAAGAGTGCGGCGTTCTTCGCATGGATCGGCATGGTTCTGCTAACGGTTCTGCTGGCAGTGGGCTTCATCCGTGACGTATTGGCCCTTCTGGCTGGTGCGATTGCCGCGGTCGTGGTTGTGACATCGCTGATTCATTTGCTGGCAAGCCTGAGTCTGGCGGTGTTCCTGTACGTGTTCCACAAAGGGCAGGGTTGAGGCCGCAGAGCACGGCACCGTTAACTGCTTGGCTATCGAGGTGGTGCGGATGAGAGGACTTGAACCTCCACGGAGTTGCCCCCACTAGAACCTGAATCTAGCGCGTCTGCCAATTCCGCCACATCCGCACACGGGCGGGAAACTTCATTTTTTCAGACCGCGCGCGCAGAGTCAACTTCGCGAGCGTGGGTCGCGTGGAAAACGTGGGGCAGGGAAGCCGCCCCCCGCCAGCCAGGGAGCGGCCCGGTCATCCGGCGAGCGCGCATTCGCTACTCGTTGAATTCGAGCGTGGTGTTGGAACCGCCCAGCCGGATCGACTTCAACACTTCGGCTCCATCCTCGGTCGTGATCTTCACTGAGGTCGCGTCGTGCTTGGATCCGTCCGTGTCGAGTTTCACCGGCGCGGTGTACGACTTGCCGGAACGGATGGAGGTGAAGACTGCGCTCGCGCCCTTCACCTTGACCGTATAGGCTCCAGGTTCAAGCTGGACTGAGCCGGCCTTCGCCGGGTTGTCCAGAACGATGTCGTAAGATTTGGCATTGGCGACGGCAAAGCTCGCCAGCGCCAGGATGGCGGTGCACAACGAAGACTTCATGGTCATAGATAGCTCTCCTGTTGGAATCGATGCGAACTGTTTTTGTCGAGTCGAAGCCGGCCTTGCGGGGCCTGTCCCCTGCGGTTCACGTTTGTTCGGCTCGTTATCATAAGAGACGCCGGGCGGCGCAAAAAGATAGGCCGCCATCCGGCTGCCGGTGGAGTCATGCGTCAGTTTACGTTGGCAAACGCACGGCGCCAGAGCCAGCGCCACATTCGATCGGCTATCGTAGGAAGAGCCAAATGTACCGAGCCATCCTGTTGGACCTGGGCAAAGTTCTGATCGACTTCGATTTTTCCGCCGGCTATCGCGCGCTGGAGAAGTTCTGTCCGTATACGGAGGCGGAAATCCGCCGCCGCATAGCGGCCACCGACCTGGCGGCGCGTTACGAAAGCGGGCTGATGGAGTCGCGAGACTTTCACGCTCAATTCTGCGCGTGCCTCGAACTGAAGGTGGATTACGATCGCTTCTGCGCCATCTGGAATTCGATCTTCTCCGCAGTGCTGCTCCCCGAGAGCATGATCGAAGGGCTGTCCCGTCGCTATCGCCTGGTGATGATCTCCAACACCAACCAGATTCACTTCGAGATGGTGCGGCAGCAGTACCCGGTGCTGCGGCATTTTCACGAAAAGGCGCTGTCCTACGAGGTGAAAGCCATGAAGCCGCGCCCCGAGATCTTCCTGGAGGCCGTGCGCCTGGCCGGCTGCCGCGCCGGCGAGTGCTTCTACACCGACGACATTCCAGCCTACACCGAGGCCGCCCGCAAGCTGGGCATCGATGCCGTCACCTTTGAGTCCGCGGCGCAGCTCTCGGCCGAGATGCGCCGCCGCGGGATCGCCTGGGAGTGAACGGAGCCGCGACCAAAGGGAGCGGTCAGCCCGGTAGAACCGAATCTCGCGGGCAGTGACCTAGATGGCGCGGACTTTGCGCGACGCGGCGGAGGTCTCGGATTTCGCCGGCTTGCGCTCGGCCACCATCCCCAACCGCTTCACCTGGTCGGTGACGCACACCAGGAACATCGGCTGGCGCGCGTTCTTCAGCAGGTTGACGATGCGGTTGGGCGCCTCTTCGAGGTAGATGCTCTTACCGTCGGTGAGCAAATGCATCTCCGAGGACGCGCCCAGGGCTTCGCTCAGCCGCTTCCCCATGTCTTTTTCGAGGAAGCGCAAGACCCGGCGGATCTTCTGCAGCGAAAACCCCTTCCGCCGGAGCTCTGCGATCACCGAGATCTCCACCACTTCCTGGGCGGCATAAATCCGCTTGTGGCCGTCCTGGCGTGGCGAGACCACGTTGCGTTCGTCCCACCACTGCAACTGCCGCAGGCTCACGCCGCAGATGCGCGCCACCTGGATGCTGTTATAACCGCCGGCCTCCGGCTGCGCCGCCGGGAGCTTTTTTGCTCTAAACATTTCACGCCACTTCCGTTCCAATTAAAAAATGATACCACTCTGGATTGTACATGGCGTAACGCCGCTGTCAATAGGGAGTTCTTGAGATCGCGCGAAAATTGGGGAATTGAGGCCGCCGCTGCGGCCTCCGGGGCCGTACCATAAGTCAGGTTAACCACCCTAGGGCCGGGCATGCCGGGCCGCGCTTTCTCCCGCACAGTTTCCCAGCCGCGGAGTCGCATCTCGTTGAATTGTCATCCGCATGGGCGGATACTGGAGTTCGGAGCGCAGCCACAAGACGAGAATTTCGCGCGCACAGGATTGACGCCGCCGGAGACGCGATGTGAACAACCTCCCCGAGAGAGGAATCGATATGCTGACCGGGCAGCCCGCTCATGGCCGGCTGCTGGCGGAGCTGCTTCAGGCGGGCCCGCTGGCGCCCGAGCTCTTGCTGCGCTACGCCATCGAAATCGGCAAAGCGCTGGGCCGCGTGCACGACCGTGGCGTGGTTCACGGCAGCCTTTCGCCCTGGACGATCGTGGTCGGCGAGCACAGCGCCGCGATCCTGCGGCCGGTGGCGCAGGATGCGCGCGCCCAAGCCTACACCTCGCCGGAGCAGATTCGCGGCGAGGCGCCCGGCTGGCGGAGCGACGTCTTCGCTTACGGAGCCGTGCTCTATGAAATGGCGGCCGGCCGGCCCGCGTTTGCCGGCGGGCCCGACGCTGTAAGGGCGGCGATTCTGAGCCAATCCCCGCCGAAGCTGCCGGAGGATTCGCCGGTCTGGGCCGCCATTGCGCCGGTGATCGCCAATTGCCTGAACCAGGAACCCCTCGCGCGGCGGCAGCGCCTGCAGAACGCGGTGACGGAGTTGAAACTGGCGGCGCGGTTCCTGACCAAGGCCGCACGCCCGCGCGCGCGGCGGCCCGCTCCGGCCGCCGCCACCGGACAGAAGGCAGCTCCCGCGGTGCCCGCCGCCGAAAAGTACTGGCTGGATGTTTTTGCGGCGGAGCAGGCGGTGCGCCGTGCCAAGCTGATGCGGCTGCTCGGTTTCGGAGCCATACTCCTGACGGTAGCGGCTGCCGGCCTATTCGCGGGCAAGCTGTTTCTCCAGCGGCGCGTGGCGGGTCCGGTGCTCAAGTTCTTCGTCTCGGCGGAGGCGAAGTCGAGTTTCGTCGGCGGCGCCGCTATATCGCCCGATGGCCGCTACATCGCGTATTCCGCGGAGGGCCCGGAAGGCCACCGCATGCTGTGGCTGCGCGCGCTGGATGAAATGCATGCCCGAATCGTTCCCGGCACGGATGACGCCGCGGAGCCCTTCTGGTCCGCCGACAGCCGCGCTATCGGATATTTCGCCGGGCGCTCGCTGAAGATTTGGAACTTGCAGGTTGCCGCCGACGGCGGCTTCACCGGGCAGTCGCGGATTGTCTGTCCCGCCGATAACATGGCGGGCGGCGGGACCTGGAATGCGGCCGGCGTGATCGTCTTCTCACCCAGCCTCAGCGGCGGTCTTTACCGCATTTCCGCAAGCGGCGCCGGTCTCGAGGTCCTCTTGCCGCTGAGTGCGGCCAAAGAACATCGCTCGTACCGTTGGCCCCACTTCCTGCCCGATGGCAGGCATTTCACTTTTCTCGCGCTCGGCGCGGCCGACAAGGCCAACGGAGTCTACTCGGGCGATCTCGAAACCAGGGACAGCGGTCTGCTCTTTGCCTCCGATTCCGATGCCGTCTACTCCGGGGATCTGGACGGCAACCCAGCCAAATTCGGCTATCTGCTTTTCGTGCAGGACGGCGATCTGTATACGCAGGGATTCAATCCCTCGATTCTCGACGTGGAGGGCAAGCCGGAGCTGTTTCTTCGCCATGTAGGTGCGGTCGAGACCCTCTCCCTGGCGCCGCTCTCGGTTTCCACCACGGGTCTGCTGGTGTACCGGACCGTTAATCCGCCCGCGCGCCAATTGGTGTGGATGGACCGCGAGGGAAAGCCAACCGGGCTGCTGGGCGAGCCCGCGGAGTGGGGTCTGCCGCGGATCGCGCCGGATGGCAGACGGGTGGTCTGCGGCAAGTTGCCGCCGGACCGGCATCGCGGGGAGTTGTGGCTGTTCGACGGAGAAGCGATGTCGCGGCTGGTTTCGATGCCCGGAGCCGACGCGCGATCTCCGGTCTGGTCGCCCGACGGGACACGGGTTGCCTTCACCGCCAGTGCCGGCGCGCTTTATGACATCTACCTGAAGACCATCAACGCGCCCGATCCGGCGGAGCCGCTGTTCCACAGCGAATACACGAAGTACCTCACCGAGTGGTCGCACGACGGCCGCTATCTCCTGTTCGGCTCCTTTGCCACCGCGGGCACTTCTTCCGACGTTTGGGCCTACTCGCTCGGCGATCGCCACGGCGGCCCGGTAGTCGACAAGGCCCATTCCGAGAGCTATCCCGCCCTTTCGCCGAACGGCCGATGGCTGGCGTATCAATCCCGCGAATCCGGCCGGGATGAGATCTACGTGCAGGCGTTCGACGGCATTTCCTCCGCGAGCAAACGCCGCTGGCAGGTTTCCGCCGGCGGCGGCCGGATGCCGCGCTGGCGCGCCGACGGACTCGAGCTGTTCTTCCTGGCTGGACCTGGCAGCTTGATGTCGGCCTCCACCTCGTCCGCGGCCGGCGATTTCGCGTTCGAGCCTCCGCGGAAATTGTTCGAGACGCGCGCCATCCCGAAGAAGTCCGACTTGTACGATGTCTCGCCCGATGGTCTCCGATTGCTGATGAACCTGCCGTACGAGTGGGCCGGCGATGCGCCGATTACGGTGATGACGAATTGGATCGAGAAACTGCGCAACCCGTGACGCCGAAGCACGAACTGCGCGGCCGCGTGTAAGATTTACATCACACCGGACCGGCGTGGTGTCCGAAGTACTGGCCATCTGCAACAAACAGCACGGCTTGTCGAGTGGGCTGCGACGTGCTACAATGCCCGCCGAGGTTTATGACGATTATGAAGGTTTCCCTAGCTGCCGCGATCCTCGCAGCGGGCGCGTTGCTCGCCACAGGCTGCGCAACTAAGAAGTACGTACAGGCCACAGAGGCCCCGATTCAGGCCAAGGCGGATCAGGCCAGCCAGCAGGGCACTCAAAATGCTAGCCAAATCAAGACCACGCAAGACCAGTTGAAAGAACTGGATGAAAAGACCGCCACTGGCATCGACCGGGCCAATGAAAAGGCCGGCGCCGCCGAGCATGATGCGCAGGACGCGGGGAATCACGCCAACGATGCCGCCAAGCAAGCCGGGGTGGCGAACCAGAAGAGCGATCAGAACACCGTGGCGCTGGCCAGCCTCCGCGAGTCGGTGGCCGGCCTGGACGACTACACCGTGCAGACGTCGGCCACCGTGGCGTTTGGCATTAATCGGGACCACTTGACGGATGAAGCCAAGGCCTCGCTGGACAAACTGGTGCAGGATATCCAGGGTGACAAACGGTTTTTCGTCGCGATCGAAGGGTTCACCGACAGCACGGGCGCGCGGGAATATAACGAAGCGCTCAGCCGGCGCCGTGCCGAAGCCGTGGTGGAATACCTGGTTTCCAAACACGACGTCCCGGTGTATCGCGTCCACGTTGTCGGCTTGGGTCCGGACAAGCCGGTGGATGAGGCCCACACCCGCGAGGCGCGCGCCAAGAATCGCCGTGTCGAGGTGAAGGTGTACACCGCTCCCGTGGTGGCCGCCAAGTAGTCGCGGGGCACGCAGGCGTTCCGAACATTGCCGCGGCGCGGCCCATCGAGTGTCCGCGCCGCGGCGAGCGGCTATTACCTTAGTGCATACGGGGCAACATGGAGGCGTGTACCGGTACTTTGGATTCTGGGCAAGCCAAAACCCACGGCGTATACTTGGCCGATGAGAACACAGCGCAATTGGCGCGCCGGATGGCGGGGTAGCGGGGTGATCGCGCTGCTGGCGGCGAGTTTGCCGCTGGCGGCAAGCCCCATTAACGTGACCGACCAAACCACGGCATCGCTCAGCACTGACGATGCGCTGTTCTTCACCCTGGCTACGTACGGTTTTGCAGTCGATGCGGCGGCGTTTGGGTTATCGCCGTATCCTGCCGTAGTGAGTTTCAGCTTTGTGACCAGTTCGCCGGGCCCGGGTGGGCCTTTTGATGCGGCGCTGGAGACGCCCAGCGGCTCCGTGATCGAGCAGTTTCCGGGTCTCCTGGAGTTTGTGCCGGCGCAATACCAAGCGGCCTCTTATAGCGGTCCGGTGGGCGAGATCGAGGCTTCGCTGACACTCTCACCCGCGCTCTCGCAGCAACTGTTCAGCGGCGCTTCGGCGGTGCTGATGTTGCAGAACCTCGGGCCGTCGGCCAGCGTCGGGTTGTCCTCCTACACCATCCCGCACGATCTGACGGTGTCGTTATCGGAGGGCGGGCTGACCACGGGCGCGCCGGTGGTGGAAACGACTCTCGACGATCCGTTGCCCCCCGGCGCGCCGGAGCCGGGCTCGGCATGGCTGCTGGCGGGCGGAGCGGCGCTGTGCTGGGCGGCCGCCGCGGCGATGAAGCGGTCGCGGCGCCGTGGCGCGGGCCGCCAGGCCTGCAGCGTCCCGATTCATCGGGACGTTTCTTCTGGCACGCCGAAGCCGTCTCCACCCTCCCAATAAAAAAGCACCCGGCCCGACCTGCGGACCGGGTGTGCGATTCTCCCAGTGATAACTCGGTCCGCCGCACGGTGGCGGCGGTGGCGTGGTTCGTCTAGCTGCAGCCGCTAGTGCCGCCGCAATTGCCGCATTTGTAGCAGCTTCCATTGCGCGTCATGATGGAACCGCATTCGGCGCACAGCGGAGCGTCGGCGGTGACCGGCGCGAAAGGCAATTGCTGCTGCGGGTCGGGCTCGGTGGGCCGCAGGTTGGTGGTTTCGCCGGCATCCGTAACCGCGTACTCCGGTCCCAGGAATTTGGCGCCCAGCCAGCGGAAAATGTAATCCATGATCGACTTGGCATAAGGCACCTGCGGGTTGCCGGTCCAGCCGCTGGGCTCGAACCGCAGATGGGCGAACTTATCGACCAGGAACTTCAGCGGCACGCCGTATTGCAGGTTGAAGCTGACGGCGGTGGCGAACGCGTCCATCAGGCCGGAAATGGTCGAGCCTTCCTTGGCCATGGTGATGAAGATTTCGCCCGGCTCGCCACTTTCGTACATGCCGGCCGTGATGTAGCCCTCGTGGCCGCCGATCGAGAACTTGTGCGTGATGCTCCGCCGCTCGTCGGGCAGCTTGCGCCGCACCGGACGGTAAACCACCTTCTCCACCGGCGCGGCGGAGGGAGCGGCAGCCGCGGCCTTTTTCTCGGTCTTCCCGCTGCCCGAGCTGAGCGGCTGCACGCGCTTGGAATTGTCGCGGTAAATCGCCACCGCTTTCAGCCCCAGCTTCCAGCTTTCGGTGTAGGCATTGATAATGTCTTCCACCGTGGATTCCTCGGGCATGTTGATGGTCTTCGAAATGGCGCCGGAGACGAATGGCTGCACCGCCGCCATCATGCGCACATGGCCCATGTAGTGGATTGACCGCGCGCCGTTCTGCGGCCGGAAACTGCAATCGAAAACCGCCAGGTGCTCCGGCTTCAGGTCCGGCGCGCCTTCGATGGTTCCGGTGGAATCGATGTGGCTGACGATCTTTTCCGCCTGGGTGGACGAATAGCCCAGCTTGATGAGCGCCTGCGGCACGGTGTTATTGACGATCTTGATGACGCCGCCGCCTACCAGCTTCTTATGCTTGATCAGCGCCAGGTCCGGTTCGATGCCGGTGGTATCGCAATCCATCATGAACCCGATGGTGCCGGTGGGCGCGATCACGGTCACCTGCGCGTTGCGGTAGCCGTGGCGTTGGCCGGATTGGTAAGCGTCTTCCCAGCACTCGCGCGCGCCTTCGTACAAAGCCGCCGGAATGTTCGTCCGCCGCACCCGCTCCACCGAATCGCGGTGCATGCGGATGACTTCCAGGAACGGCTGCTCGTTTTCCCGATATCCCGCGAACGGCCCCACCGCTTCGGCCACCCGCGAGCTGGTCAGATAAGCCTGCCCGCACATCACCGCCGTTACGCCCGCCGCCATGTCACGTCCCTGGTCGCTGTCGTAGGGCAGGCCCATCGACATCAGCAGCGCGCCCAAGTTGGCGAAACCAAGACCCAGCGGGCGAAAACGGTGCGAATTCTCGCCGATCTTTTCGGTCGGGTAACTGGCGTTATCGACGATGATCTCCTGCGCCAAAATCAGCGTATCCACCGCGTGCCGGAAGGCCTCGACGTCAAACTGGCCGTCCGGGCCGACGAACTTCATCAGGTTCAGCGACGACAGGTTGCACGCCGAATCGTCCAGGAACATGTACTCCGAGCACGGGTTGGAAGCGTTG
>DASWZP010000247.1:0-7177 GCA_036404395.1 Bryobacteraceae bacterium
TTCTCACTTTGACGCCGGCGGTGTTCGGCCAGACGATTGCGGTGCCAGTGACTATTGGCCCGGACGCGGACGCGAAACCGGCCGCAGCGACATCCGTGGCGGCGAAACCGCCCGCCGGCGGATGGGCATTTGAAGTAGCGACTATCAAACCCGGCAAGATGCCCTCGCAGGCCGACATGATGAACGGCAAGATGCACGTCGGCATGAAGACCGACGCAGCGCGCGTCGACATCGGATTCATGTCCTTGAAGGAGTTGATCGGCATCGCATACAAAGTCAAGGACTACCAGATCTCGGGGCCGGACTGGATAGGCGCGCTGGACGAGCGATTTGACGTGCTGGCAAAGATGCCGGAGGGCGCCACCAAAGACCAGGTGCCGGAGATGTTGCAAGCGCTGCTGGCCGAACGGTTCAAACTGGCGATTCACCACGACACGAGAGAGCGCCCGGTGTATGCGCTGGTGGTGGGCAAGGGCGGTTCGAAGATGAAGGAATCGCCGCCCGATCCGCCGGCGCCGGCCGCGCCCGATAAATCCGATGCCGCTCCGGGCGAACCCGCCGAAGCCGCGCAGGCCGCGGACGCGAATCCCCAAGTCAAGGTCCAGAGAAGCGCCGACGGCTCGTCCGGAACGGCCACTATGCACGGACCGGACGGAAACGTCAAAATGAGTTATGGTGCCGCCGGCATGCATATGGAGTTTGAGAAGATGACGATGGCCAAGTTCGCCGAAGCGGTGTCGCGATTTGTGGACCGCCCCGTCACGGACATGACGGAATTGAAAGGGAACTACCAGGTTGCGCTGGACATCTCGATGGAGGATATGATGAACGTTGCCCGCAAGTCCGGCGTCGCGGTACCGGGAGCCGCGCCGGCGAGCGGCGACGCGGGGCTGCCCTCCGACGCCGTGTCGGATCCAACGGGCTCGGTCTTCAAGAGCGTCCAGCAGCTCGGCCTCAAGCTGGAACCGCGCAAGACGCCGCTGGACCTGATCGTGGTAGACCACGCCGAGAAGACGCCGACCGAAAACTAGGTGGGGCACGCTTCAGCTTGCCAACGCCCGCTTGCGGGCGCGGTTTTTTCACAGTTGGCAAGCGGAAGCGCCTGCCCCACTTTCCTGTGTACATCGCTCCCCGGACTATAATTGCCCTATGCCTGAAACTTCTTTTCCGCGTCGAAACTTTCTGCGAGGGGTGACCGCGGCGACGGCGTTATCGTACTCGCGCGTATCCGGCGCCAACGAGCGCATCCGGCTCGGCCTGATCGGCTGCGGCGAGCGCGGCCGCTACGACATGGGCAATTTCGTCAAGACCGGCACGGTGGAGGTGACGGCGCTGTGCGATATCTGGGGCGCGCAGATAGAAAAGGCGAAGCAGGATGCGCCCAACGCGCGGACATTCAGCGACCATCGCGCGCTGCTCGACAGCAAGGACATCGACGTGGCGCTGATCGGCACGCCGGACCACTGGCACGTGCCGATCGCGATCGACGCGCTCAACGCGGGCAAGGATGTGTTCGTGGAGAAGCCGCTGACGCTGACCGTCGAGGAAGGGCCGGCGGTGGTGAAGGCGGCGCGGATCAACAACCGCATCTGCCAGGTAGGCATGCAGCAGCGCTCCGGCAAGCATTATATCGAGGCCAAGCGCGAATTTATCGACAGCGGAAGAATCGGCAAGGTTACGCTGGCGCGCACCTGGTGGTACGGCAACGGCTACCATCTGCGCAAGGCGCCCGATTACCTCAAGACCAAGCCGCAGGATCTCGATTGGGCGCGCTACCTGGGCCGGCTGAAATGGCGCGACTGGGACCCGCAGCAGTATTGGAACTGGCGCGCGTACCTGGATTTCGGCGGCGGGCAGGTGACGGACCTGTTCACACACTGGATTGACGTGGTGCACATGTTCCTCGGCTCCGATGTGCCGTCTTCGGCGGTGGCGGCCGGCGGCGTGTACAACTACAAGGACGGCCGCACAGCGCCGGATACGATCAACGTGCTGCTGGAATACCCGGCGCAGTTTACGGCGACGTTCGAAGCGACGCTGGCGCCGGGAATTAACGGCGCGGCGGTGGAGATCGCCGGCACCCAGGGACGGCTGTACATCGACCGGCAACATTACGAGTTCCACCCGCCGGGGCGCGGCGCGGCGCCGGTGGTGGTACAAGCGGCCGGCAGCATCGACGTGGACCACGTGGAGAACTTTTTGGAATGCGTGAAGTCGCGCAAGCTGCCGAACGGCGACGTGCTGGCCGGCCACCGGTCGGCGCAGGCTTCGCACCTGGGCAACATCGCGTATATGCAAAAACGGCGGATCGATTTCGATCCGGTTCGGGAAGAGATCCAGCCGTTCTAGAGGGCCGCGCGCGGACGGGGGGTCCGCCCCGACGGCGAGACCAGTGGATATCGTCCCAAATCACAGCCTCATCCATTTTTCTTAACCCTTGGATGACCAATCGCTTACCCGCTGCCCTGCGGTTCCCTGCGGCCATCGCCCAACCCCTCCCAGTAGATAATCGGATTGGGGTCGTTAGTTTTGCCTGCCGGAAGGCGCCCGGTGGGGCGAATCACCCCGAAAATGAGACTGGCGATGCTTTGAAATCAAGTACTTACGCTTGTCTCGTGGGGCGAATTCACCCCACTAAGCGCCAGGCAAGCCGGCGCACCTGCGTTGAAAATCACGCCGCGCGGCGGAAAGAAAAGCCGAGACGAATCTCGGCTCAGCAGGCTTGACAGCCTGCGCCACGACTTAGGTGAATAGCATTGAGGCTAGTGCGACGGCAACTGGATCATCGCGTGCGCCACGGTGTGCAGGGTGATATCGGCATGGTCGTCCACGCGGAGGAGGAAAGTGTTGGGGTTCTTCATTCCCCATTTCTGGTAGGGGACGGCGAAGCGGGCGGTGATGGCGTATTGACCGCCGGACACGCGGACCTCGACCGGCGCGGTCAACTCATGTTCGGAGCCGTGAATGGCGAAAACGCCGTGCACCTGAATCTGGCTGATGCCTTGCGGGGCCAACTTGCCTTCCACATGGTCGGGGCGAAACAAGATATCCGGGAAGCGCTGGCTTTCGAGAATCTCTGTATGCATTTTGTGGTCGCGCGAGTCATTGCCGCTGACGGCGCTGCGGGCATCCACCAGCAACTCACCGGAGGCCTTACCGGAAGCCGGGTCGAACCGAATGGCGCCGCGTTTGAACTGAAAGGAGCCGTGGACGGTGTGCAGCGTGGCGCCCAGGGTGAACTCCACCTTGGATTGTGCGGGGTCCATTTCGAGCGAAAGACCCTGCGCGGCAAGCGGAGAAATCAGCGGCAGGGCACAGGCCGTCAGAAACAGGAAAGAGCGAAAGTGTTGGATCATGACGTCAACATTTGCCAGCCAAGGGCGAGCCCGTTGGCGGCGGTATCGAAGAAAGAAAGTTCACCCACATGCAGGGCCAACATGCGGGAAAGCAAACGGGGACGCGCGGCAAAAGCGTGCAGCACGCGGCCGCGGAGGCGAACGGACCGGTCGAGCAGTAGCATCAAGCCGGCCATCAGTTCGGGACGCCGGCCGAGGCGCCGGTGGGCCGCCTGGTAGCGTAAGAGATCGCCCGCGGCGAGCGCATCGGCGAGTGCGACCGCCTGCTGAAACAGCAGGCACAGGCCTTCCCCTGTGATGGCATCCACCGATCCCGAGGCATCGCCCACCAGCGCGACGTTGCCGCGCCAGACGCGCTCGAGACGGCGCGAGGCCGAGACTCCGCCGCGTTCGCTGGATCGATCGCCGGCGGCGGCGAGACGTCGCGCCAGGAGCGGAAAACGCGGCAGGACATGATCCAGGCGCTGGCGTTGATCGCTGGAAATCAGCACCACACAAACTTCGGTGTCACTGACCGGCGTCACGTAAAGCTGGTAGCCGTCGCCCCAGTGAATTTCCATGAAGTCGCTCCAGGGGGCGACCTGGTAGTGGCGGCGAAAGCCGTAGCGGCGGCTATCGCGCGCGCAGGCATCGAGGCCGGCCCAGCGGCGCACCACCGAATTGCCGCCATCGGCGCCGACGATCCAGGGCGCGCGCAGGAGTTGGCCGCCGACGCGAACGCCATCGCGTTCGAGCCCGGTAACCGATGCGCCCCACATCATACGCACGCCGGCCTGGGCGGCGCGTTCCACCATCAGTTCGTGCAGCGCCGTGCGGCGCATGCCGAATCCCACGCCTTGCGGGAACGGAGCTTCCACCGCCAGATCCCGCTCGCAAAAACGGATGCCGCGAAACGGCCGCGCGCCGGCGTCTCCGAGCGAGATGTCCAGCGCGCGCGCGGCGGCGACGCCATCCGGCATGATGCCCTCGCCGCAAGCTTTGTCGATGGGATGCTGCGAGCGATCGGCCACGGTGACTGCAAAGCCGCGGCGGCGGGCGGCGATGGCCGCGGCCAGACCCGCGGGGCCACCGCCGATGACGAAGACATCGGTGGATGGAGTTAAGCCGGGCATCATTCGGGAATTGTGCATCGACAAGAAACCCGCCCGCAAGCGGGCGTTGGCAAGCTAAAGCATGCCCTACCAACTACGTTAGTGGCTGCGGCGAACGTGGATGTTGCGGCGATGTGAACACCGCGTAAAAGCCTAGCGGAGCGCGGCGCCCATGCCTCCGGCGGCCACGGCGGGCTGCAGCCGCGCCAATTCCTGGGCGTAGAGCGGATTATGCGGGTACTCGCGCACCAGCCCTTCGAGCAGCGTTCGCGCCCGCCATTCGTTGTGGTCGCGCAGCGCCGCCACCGCCAGCAGCAGTTTCGCAAAGGGCGCCAGATAGTGGCCCTTTTCGGCGGTCAGTTTCAGTTTTTCGATGCCCACCGCCTTGTCGGTCTCGCCGCCAGCCAGCCGCAGCAGCCAGCGCAAGGGGAGCGGTTTGACGCTCAGCATGTAATTCTCGACCCCGATGGCGATCCACGCGTCGTACATCTCCGGATGCGCGGCCAGCAGTTTCTCAGCCATGACACGGGTGCCTTTCATCTCCTGAAACGACGCGGCGTAGCGTGTCTCGATCAACGCCATATAGTCGGAGCGCAGGCCATTGGCCAGGATGGCGGCGAACTGGCAATCGGCATTCTGCGGGCAGCGTGCCGCCAGCCGGCGAGCGGCATCGAGCGAGGCATCGAACTTGCGCTTGATTAGCGGGTCGGGCGCCAGCTTATGATCGGTGAAAAAGTGCTGGTCGTGAGTGAAGAACTGCGACTGTAAAATGTGCAGGCGGTCGAATTCGGTGAACAAGTACGCCGCCGCGTCGGAAGCCGGGCCCATCGGGTCGTCGGGATGAGTGCTTTGCCAATCCGCAAAGGTTCGATGGGCGCCGGCGAACTGAAGATCGTACATCTGCCGATAGCCCGTTTCGAGGGGCGTTTCGGCGCTCGCGGCAGTGGCCAGCGCGCAGAGACAGAAGCAAAGAATCAGGGTGCTGAGCGACATGGCGTCAAAAAGGTTGTGTGCACGCGGAGTGCCAGCGGCGCGGCAACAACCTCTGTAGAAGTCCTCTGAGACAGCTTACCATTTATTGCGACGCGGCATCCGCGGAGAGCGTTTCGGACGGCGGGAATTTTTGCGGGGATTTGCTAACTCTACCCCTTCAGGTCTTGAAACGCGGCTTCAATCTCCTGTTTTGCCTCGGGGCTGGGTGGAACCAGCGGCAGTCGCGGAGGGCCACCGTAATAGCCGTTCAGGTCCATGGCGTACTTCAAGCCGGGGATCCCGTAGCGTGTGGTCACCAGCGCGGAGGGGCGGCCGATGCGGTTCTGCCAATCCATGCCGGCCGCTTCGTCGCGGGTGCGGAAGGCTTCCCAGATGGCGATGGTCGAGTACGGCGCTGCATTGGCATATGCAAGAATTGCACCGCAGGCGCCCATCAGCAGCGACGGCCACAGCGTGG
Source organism: Bryobacteraceae bacterium (assembly GCA_036404395.1). Lineage (GTDB taxonomy): Bacteria > Acidobacteriota > Terriglobia > Bryobacterales > Bryobacteraceae > Bog-375. Next base: position 5,898 of record DASWZP010000247.1, read on the forward strand.
GCGCCGAGCCGACCAGCACCTGGAAACCGTGCTTCACCTCGCGGATCATCTGCATGACTTTTTCCAAATTGCCGGAGCTTTCCTTGATGGCGATGATGTTGGGATGCTCGGAAAGGGCGGACACAGCGTCGGCGGGAATGTCCACGCCGGTGGTCTGCGGCCAATTGTAGATGATGAGCGGGATCTTCGTGCGGTCGGCGACCGAGCGGTAATACAGCATCTGCGCATCGCCGCGATTGATCAGGTTTTTGTAATAGTGCGGCGTGCGCACCATGGCGGCTTTGTAACCCATCTCGGCGGCGCGGTTGGTGAGCGAAACCGTTTCGCGCACGCTCTCGACGCCGGTGCCGGCGATGAGCAATTTTTCCGCGGCGGCATGCTTGGCTACCAGCTCCCACACGGTATACTTCTCGGCTTCGGTCAGCATCACGCTTTCACCGGTCGAGCCCATCACCACGTAGCCGGAGAGCGCGGTGCGGTTCCACTTTTCCACGTTGTGCTGAATCTTGGCGGTGTAGATGTTGCCTTCGTAATCGAACGGGGTCGTGATTGGTGGGAAAATACCTTGTAGTTTCATAATGGGTTGAGGCCGCAAGAAACGTGGCCCGACATCCCACGATAACAATGTTCTCGCTCGAAATCGATTCGAATACGGATGATCGCGACCTGTTGATTGCGGAGCTGTGGGATCTGGGCTCGGCTGGGATCGTCGAGCTGAGCGACACGCGCGTGCGGGCGTTTTTCGAAGGCGACGTGGACCAGGCGAGTTTGCTGGCGCGGTATCCGCACGCGAGCGCTCGCGAAGAGGAGCATCGCGATTGGGTGCAGGAGGCGCGCGATCTGTTGCAGCCGATGGAAGTGGGCCGCCGCTTTTTCCTGGTGCCGGAATGGCGCGATGACCCGACGCCGGCCGGCCGTTTTCGCATCACGGTGAACCCTGGCCTGGCATTCGGCACCGGGTTACACGAAACCACGCGTTTGTGCCTGGAGGCGCTGGAAGAATTGGTGCAGCCGGGAATTGATGTGCTGGATGTGGGCACAGGCTCCGGCATTCTCGCCGAGGCCGCGCGGCTGCTGGGCGCTGCGCGCGTGATCGCATGCGATATCGATGAAGAGGCCGTGCGCATCGCCGGGCAGGGATTCATCGGTTCCGCCGACGCCGTGCGCTCGGCAGCGGTGGATCTGGTGGTGGCCAATATCAGCCCGGAGGCGATCATCGCGCTGGCGGGTGAGTTTGCGCGCGTGCTGCGGCCGGGCGGAACGCTGGTGGCGAGCGGGTT
>DASWZP010000248.1:0-7411 GCA_036404395.1 Bryobacteraceae bacterium
CTTTCCAGTGGGCGAAAACCAGTTCGTCGATCCCGTTCCGCGCGGTGAGTTCATCCGCCGTCTCGAACGGAGCGGCCGTCCCCGGCCGTCGATCGCCGCCATACGCCGGGACGAAGCAGGCAGCAAGGATCAGAAAACCGGCCGTCGGGTGAGAATTGCGCACGCGACCCCTTTAAACCTACATTGTCTCGCAGTGTCGGGCCTGCGTACTATTCCAAACACCCGGCAAGGCCAAAAGTTGCCGTGGCCTCGCGGTAACAACGACCATGCCGAGCACTGCCGCAAGAGGGATTACGCTTTCACAGTATTCCTCCGTTCGCGTTAGTTTTGGCTTGATCTCAGGCAGGGAGAGGAAACGAATGGGTGAAGTCAGCGAAGACTGGCGGCCAGCCGAGTCCCGGGCCGGCCGCATCGCAGGCAGGTTTCCGCCAGAATGGCGATCAAAATGGCTCGCTGGCTATGAGTGGGGCGGGCGCTTCCGCCTGCCAACATTTGGTGGGGGCAGGCGCTCCGCCTGCCAACGCCAGCCGCCCTATGCGACGCGCTGGCCGCGCTCGCTGGCGGAAGCTTCGCGATCCAAATCCTCGGAGAGAATGATGGCTTCGGCCAGGTCCCGCATGGGCCGGCGCAAACGGCGGCTTTGGTTGCGCAGCCGGAAATAGGCATCCTCCTCGCTGATGCCGAACTTCTGCTGCAAGAGTCCTTTGGCGCGCTCCACGATCTTGCGCGTTTCGAGCTCCCGCTTCATTTCCGCGGTTTGCTCCATCAGGCGCGCGTTCTCCTGTTCCAACAGCGACTTGGAAATGGTGATGCCGAGCTGCTCGCCAATGAACTTCATCACCGCGATCTCTTCGGGTGTGTGTAAGTGCGGCAGGCGATGATGCACGTTGATCACGCCGATCAGGTCGCCGGTGCTGACCAGCGGCACCGAAAGGAACGCCTCATAGGTGTCCTCGATCAGCGTCTGGAAGCGCTTGAACCGCGGATCGGCGAAGGCGTTCTTCTCCAACGCCACCGCCGACTTGTGCTCCGCTACCCAGCCGGTAACTCCCTCTCCAACCTTGATCCGCAGTTTCCCCAAATCCGCGGCGTGCGGCACTTGCGATGCGTGCAGCACCATTTCGTTGGTTTCGTGATCGAAAAGGTAGATCAGGCACGCGTCGCAAGCCGTAGCCTGTGCCGCGAGGCTGAGTACCTCGCCCAATATTTCGTCGACAGACAACTCCGAGCTGACAATGTTGCTGATTCTGTGCAACAAGCCAACCTCAGCATCCGCTATGGCCATCCTCATTGCAGTTTCCATATCTCAAGCTAAACCGCGGCGGCGGGCGCGTCCAATTGAAAATTTCTATGCGGGCTATCGTTATCAATGGCTTACAGCCGCTTCCGGCAACATACGAAACAGCTTAATCTGCGCTCGGCGCGCGGCGGTACCAGTACGCCCTCCGCAATGCGAACCGTTCTTGCGGCTAGTTCCCACCTACCCGATTTCCCGATGTGCGAGGTCTTACCTATCCGGCATCCTGGAATCACAGGGAGGTTTTTCATGGCAAACGAATTGGCGGCTTTTTCCGAGCAACTGGCTGCGGTAGTCGAGCAGGCGGCGGCCTCGGTGGTTGCGGTACACGCGCGGCCGCGCTTTTCCTCGAGCGGCGCTTTCTGGCGCACCGGCATTCTGGTCACCGCCGAGCACACCGTGCGGCGCGAAGAGGAAATCACCGTCACTCTGCCCGATGGCGTCAGCGCCGCCGCCACGCTGGCCGGCAGCGACCCGGGCACGGATATCGCGGTGCTGAAGGTGGACGCGCCGGGCGCGCCCGTGGTCGCGGCTGCGGACGATCCGGCGCCCGGCAACCTGGCGCTGGCGCTCGGCCGCTCCGAAGACTCCGGCATCAACGCCACCTTGGGCATCGTCAGCGCCGTCAGCGGCCCCTGGCGCACCTGGCGCGGCGGCCGGCTGGACCGCTATATCCGGCTCGATCTGACGCTCTATCCGGGTTCCTCCGGCGGGCTGGTGCTGAACGCAGCCGGCCAGGCGCTGGGCATCGCCACTTCCGCGCTGTCGCGCATCGCGGGCCTGGCCATCCCCGCCTCCACCATCAATCGCGTGGTCGATGAGGTGCTCGCCCGTGGACGCGTCGCCCGCGGTTACCTGGGCGTCGGCCTGCAACCGGTCGAGTTGCCCGATCATCAAAAAGGTCTGATCGTTCTTTCGCTGGAACCGGAGGGACCGGCGGCGCTGGCGGGCGTATTGATTGGCGATGTGCTGGTCGCGCTTGGCGGTATTGCGGTGGCCGATACCGACGACATCCAGACCGTGCTCGAAAAACATGGAGTGGGGCGCGCGATCGAAGTGGCCGTGGTGCGCGGCGGAGCCTCCCGCTCGGTCTCGATCACCATCGGCGAACGGCCGCGGAGGAGCTGACATGCGGGGATTCGGTGAAGTGGCCGAACGGCTGCGCCGCTCGACCGTGCAGATTCACTCGCGCGCCGGCCGCGGCACCGGTTCCGGCGTCATCTGGTCGGCCGACGGGCTGGTCGTCACCAACGCCCACGTGGCGCGCGGCGCGGATCTCGAAGTGGAGCTTTGGGACGGGCGACGCCTGCCGGCGCGGGTTCTCGCCCGCGATCCGCGCCGCGACCTGGCTTCGCTGCGAGTCACCGCCGCTCCGCTCGATGCCGCAGCACCCGGCAACTCGTCGTCGCTCCGGCCCGGCGAGCTGGTGATCGCGGTCGGCAGCCCGCTGGGTTTTGCCGGCGCGGTTTCCACCGGCGTCATTCACTCGGTGGGGCCGCTCCGCGGCATGGGCAACGTTTCATGGATCCGCGCCCAAGTGCGCCTCGCTCCCGGCAACTCCGGCGGGCCGCTGGCCAACGCCGAAGGCCGCGTCATCGGCATCAACACCGCCATTGTCAACGGGCTCGGCATTGCCGTGCCTTCGAACGACGCCACCGATTTCGTCCGCCGTGGCCCGCGCCCATCGTTGGGCGTGACGCTGCGCCCCGTCCCGGCCGGCGTTCAGATCCTCGATGTGGACCCGGATGGCGCCGCGGCGCTGGCTTCGCTTAAAGCCGGCGATCTGCTGCTGCTCTCGCTCGACGAGCTCTACAGCGCCTTGGATTCGGGCCAGCCGGCGCTGCGCTTGCGGTTCATGCGCGGCGCGCCCTCGATCGGCCGCCTGCCGGTGCGGGAGACCGTGGTCCGCTTAGGGGAGCGCGCATTGGAGGCGGCGTGATCCGTGTGCTCATCGCCGCCCGCTCCGCCATGACGCGCGCGGGCCTGGAAACCCTGGTGGCGTCGGCGCCCGGCCTGCAACTGGCCGGATCGTATCCCGATGCCGCCGCCGCCGAGGCGCTCCACCCCGACGTCCTGCTGGCCGAGGGCGCGCTGGAAGATCTGCCGCCGCTGGCGGCCCGCGCGCCGGCTATCGTCTTGCTAAGTTCCGAAGCGCAGCCCGCATTTACCCACGAGGCGTTTAAACTGGGTGTGCGCGCGGTGCTGGCTCGCGACGCGTCTCCTGGCGCGATCCTTGCCGCCGTGGAAGCCGCGGCCGGAGGGTTGGCCGTGATCGAACCGGGCGAGTTGGAGCCGCTGCTGGCCGCGTCGGTGCCCGCGCCGGTTTCCATCGCAGCAGCCGCGCTGACCGCCCGCGAGTTGGATGTGCTCCGCTTGGTGGCCGAAGGCGACGCCAACAAGGAGATCGCCTGGAAGCTCGGCATCTCCGAGCACACCGCGAAATTTCACGTGGCTTCGATCCTGGGAAAACTCAGCGCCGGCAGCCGCACCGAAGCCGTCACCATCGGCATCCGCCGCGGCCTGGTGTTGATCTGACAGTGGGGAAGGTCCACGACCTGCCAACAGTCGGTAACGCCGGCGGTCTTGCCCGCCGGCTCTCGCTCTCGCCTAAATCTGCCCCCCGCCGGATCCGCTGATGATATTGATTCCCGCTCCCATGTTCGGCGGTGCGATTTCCTGGAAGGGGACGTTCAGGAATTTCGCCACCTGAGCCGCCATGGCGGTCTCCGCTCCCTGGCCACTCATCAAGACTGCCGAGCCGATGGACGTCGTGGATGATGTCTTCTGGTGGTCCAGCGGCACTTCCCGCCCGTCCTTGAAGACGATCACCGACTGCGCCACCAGTACCGGCTGCTGCATATTGGCGTCCTGGCCTCCGGAAGAAGGCGTGTTTTGCAGGCGCCACTGCTTGCGGGTCTCGATCCGGAAAACGTCGGCGATGGCATAGGTCGTGTCCTGCGCTCCCACCAATCGTCGCTTCTGGTAGCGAAGCTGGCCGGTTGCTTTGCTGGCGTTCACAGTGATCGACGAGCTGAACAGGATCGCGGCGATCCCCGCCGCGCCCAGCGCCAGCGCAATCCAAACCACGTAGGAATTGGCATTGTGGAGACGATATCCGATGAACACGCCGGCGATCACCAGAGCAGCCCCAACCACGATCCCGGTCGTGCCGCCTTCCTTAAGCTCCAACTCGTCTGCGGAAAGAGTAGTGATTTTCATAACGCCAGGCCTTTTGTTGTTGGAGGTTGGTCGAGCCTCGGGTATCCCAACAAGTATACATCCAACCCCGCCGCGTCTCTCCATGCTATGCCAGGCTCGGCATCCGCTGCCAAATCGCCAAGCTGCCCGCTTGATCCGCTTGCTCGCGAGGCTTGATTCGGAGTGCAAGGTGTGATATTCGGTTAGGCAGCTTCGTCTGCGGTGCGGTACGGATTGTCGGGCGGGGCGCTGCGAAGTCATTCGCGCTAGCGGGTTTGTCACTGGCGGGCTCCTTCCCGCCCGAGTGAGGAATTCTCATGACCTGCCGAACGAGAGTCCAACGGATCGTTTTGGTCGCGGCACTGCTCCTTTGCGCGCCGGCCCGCGCTTTTGCCATCAACCCGATTGGCAGGTCGGGGACGTCGGGGACCTGCCCCACCTTCTCATCCGAGATCGTTTTTGAGCACGACGCGGTAGCGCGCTTTGCCGGCCTCCGTGTGCGCCAGGGCCCGGTTGGCCTGGCTCATGGGGAATTCTCCCACCACCGGCGCGACACCACACGCTGCCCGCCCCGTTACAATGGGGACATGCCGCAATCATTCACCATCGCGGGGCGCGAATTTCGCTCCCGCCTCATCGTGGGCACCGGTAAGTACCGCAGCTTCCAGGAAATGCAGCGCTGCCACCAGGCTACCGGCGCCGACATGGTCACCGTCGCCGTGCGCCGCGTCAACCTCACCGACAAGTCCAAGGAATCGCTGCTCGATTTCATCGATCGCACGAAAATCTTCATCCTTCCCAACACCGCCGCCTGCTACACCGCCGACGACGCCATCCGCACCGCCATGCTGGCGCGCGAAGTGGGTCTTTCGCACTGGATCAAGCTGGAAGTGATCGGCGACGAAAAAACGCTGTTCCCGGATAATGCCGGCCTGCTGGAGGCCACCCGCACCCTGGTCAAAGAGGGCTTCGTGGTGCTGCCCTATACGAATGACGATGTGGTGAACGCCCGCCGCCTGATCGATGCCGGCGCCGCCGCCGTGATGCCGCTGGCCGCGCCCATCGGCTCCGGCCTGGGCGTGCAAAACGCAACCAACCTGCGGATTCTGCGCGAGACGATCACCGAAGTGCCGCTGATTGTCGATGCCGGCGTGGGCACCGCCTCGGATGCCGCCATCGCCATGGAGTTGGGAGCCGATGGCGTCCTCATGAATACCGCCATCGCCCTCGCCGATGACGCCGAAAAAATGGCCCGCGCCATGAAGCTGGCCGTGGAAGCCGGCCGACTGGCCTTTGAAGCCGGCCGCATGCCCAGGAAACTCTACGCCTCCGCCAGCAGCCCGCTGGTGGGTGTGGTGGGTTCATAGTGGGGCGTGGCGCGGACTGTCAAGTCTGCTGAGCCGAGAGTCGTCTCGGCTTTTCTGGCGAGTTCGTAGGGAATTACGCGAAGGGATTCTCGACAGGAATCCCAAAGTACTTTTGGCCGGGATTCAGGTCCTCCGACCAGATGCGGGCACAACCGGCGCGCTCCGCCGCGGCGATGATCATGCCATCGTAAAAGTGGATTCCGTATTCGGCCCGCGCCTCGACCGCACGCTGGACAATCTCGCGATCAGGGGCCACCAGCGGGATTGCCGCGATGGCGTCCAGGATCACGGTCATTTGCTCCGGCCGCAAAGGCGGCGACGCTTTGTGGAGTAGCGTTACGCTGAGTTCAGCGAGCACTTGCACCGAAATCGACGCCGCTCCATTGAGTGCCGCCGCAACCAGCTTCTGCGCCACGAGTTGTTTGGTTCGGTCGACCCGGTCGTAGGCATACACCAGAACGTTAGTATCCAGGAAGTCAGGAGCGGACATGGAGATCGGCACGAGTCCAAGTTGGCTTGCCAATGTGGACCTGTATGGTCTCGAAGCTGCGCTCCAGGGCCGCGCGCTCGCGGCGCTTGCGCCCGGACGCGGATTCCTCGGCCGCAGTTTTCACCAGATACTCGCGCACCATGCCGGTGAGCGTGGTGTCCCGTTCGGCCGCGATCTTGCGGACTTTCTTCACCAGATCGTCCTCCAGCGTGAGCGTGATGTTCATATACCCATAATAAGGGAAGCCCGGATTAAGGGCAAGTGCCGGGCGGCGCCACGCACGCCGTTTGCTCCTTGTCTATTCCCCTTCGCCCACTACCCGGTACTGGCGCGCGGTCCCATCCGTAAACAGGAATTCGTAAGTTCGTAGATATTCATAGGCTCGCTTGGTTTCGTCTTGGGCGATCTTCGCTTTGTAGTCGCCCACACGAATCACGCCGTCGCCGCCTACGCCCTCCAACTCGTACTTCCTTCCGTCGATCAATACGGTCAAATGCTGGAAGCTGGGATTGGACCGTCCTTCGAGCACATTCAAGTGCGATGATTGCACGTGGACGGTAATAGTGTAATCGGCCGGGTTTGAGGCTGGCTTCGCTGCCCAGGCCAGCGCGGGAACCAGGAGCAGAATCGCAAACAGAGTATTCTTCATGGCTTGATTGTAAACCTGTGCATGAGGGCGCAAAGGCCCGGCCATAACCAGGGAAGCCCCGATTCCGGGCAAGCTAAGCCATGCCCCACCCGCTAAAGACCCGTGTTACTATTCCGTTTTGCCAATAGGGAGCCAAGCGTGAAGGTTTACGAAAGCAAGGACATACGGAACGTCGGATTGGTGGGCCACGGCGATTCCGGCAAGACGTCGCTCACCGCCGGCTTGTTGTTCACCGCGGGCGCGGCCAACCGGCTGCTGCGCGTGGATGAAGGCAACACCGTCACCGATTTTGACGAAGAGGAAATCTCCCGCAAAATCACTATTTCCACAGCCATCGCCGTGGCGGAATGGAAGAAAACCAAGATCAATATCCTGGATACTCCCGGCTACAACATTTTCATCAACGACAC
>DASWZP010000249.1:0-29329 GCA_036404395.1 Bryobacteraceae bacterium
CAACCGCTTGGCGCGTTCGTCGGTGAGGATGCGGATTTCATCCTGCAGGTTGCGCTGCAGGCGCTGGATCTGGGTTTCTTCGATGGCCCGGGAGCGCTCGTCCTTTTCCTGCCCCTTGCGCGAAAAGATCTTGCAATCGACGATGGTGCCTTCGATGCCCGGCGGGCAGAACAGCGAGGCGTCCTTCACGTCGCCGGCCTTTTCGCCGAAGATCGCGCGCAGCAGTTTTTCTTCGGGCGTGAGTTGAGTTTCGCCCTTGGGCGTCACCTTGCCCACCAGGATGTCGCCCGGTTTCACCGTGGCGCCGATGCGGATGATGCCGCTTTCGTCCAGGTTGCGCAGGAACGAATCGGCGATGTTGGGAATGTCGCGGGTGATTTCCTCCGGGCCCAGCTTGGTGTCGCGGGCCTCGATTTCGAACTCCTCGATGTGGATCGAAGTGTAGTAATCCTCCTTGACCAGCTTCTCGCTGACCAGGATGGCGTCTTCGAAGTTGTACCCCCGCCAGGGCATGAAGGCTACCAGCACGTTGCGTCCCAACGCCAGTTCGCCCTTGTCGGTACAGGGGCCGTCTGCCAGCACCTGGCTCTTCACCACCCGCTGCCCGACTTCCACAATCGGCTTCTGGTTGATGCAGGTGTTTTGGTTGGAGCGTTTGAACTTGGTGAGCTGATAGATGTCGGCGCCCACCTCGCGCGAGAGCTGGCCTTCGTGCGCGGTGCCTTCCACGCGGACGATGATGCGCTCGCTGTCCACCGAGTCCACCACGCCGGAGCGTTTGCACAGCACCACCGCGCCTGAATCGCGCGCGGTCACGTACTCCATGCCGGTGCCCACCAGGGGCGCATCGGCGCGCAGCAGCGGCACCGCCTGGCGTTGCATGTTGGAGCCCATCAGCGCGCGGTTGGCGTCGTCGTTTTCGAGGAACGGAATCAAACTGGCGGCCACCGAGACCAGTTGCTTGGGGCTGACGTCGATGTATTCGATCTCTTCGCGCGGCTTGAGCACGAAGTTGCCGGCCTGGCGCGCGTTGCACAGCTCGGGCACGATGCGGCCCTTCTCGTCCAGCGCCACGTTGGCCTGCGCGATGGTGTACTTGTCTTCCTCCCAGGCCGAAAGATACTCGCAGTGGGCTTCGAACTCGGCCGGCTGCTTCTTGGCGCTGAGCCTGCGGTTGGCTTCTTCGGCCTGCCCGCGCGAAACCGTGTCGCCCACCTTGTGATCCAGGTCGCCGGGGTTGAGGATCTTCACCTGGTCGATCACCACGCCCTTTTCCACCCGGCGGTACGGGCTTTCGATGAAGCCGTAATCGTTGATGCGCGCGAAGCAGGAGAGCGAGCTGATCAGCCCGATGTTGGGACCTTCCGGCGTTTCGATCGGGCAGATGCGGCCGTAATGCGTGGGATGCACGTCGCGCACTTCGAAACCGGCGCGCTCGCGGCTGAGACCGCCCGGTCCCAGCGCCGAAAGACGCCGCTTGTGGGTGATCTCCGAGAGCGGGTTGGTCTGATCCATGAACTGCGAAAGCTGGCTGGAGCCGAAGAATTCGCGGATGGCCGCCATCACCGGCTTGGCGTTCACCAGGTCGTGCGGCATGGCGGTCGACATTTCCTGGTACACCGACATCTTCTCTTTGATGGCGCGCTCCATGCGCACCAGGCCGATGCGGAACTGGTTTTCCAGCAGCTCGCCCACCGCGCGCACGCGGCGGTTGCCCAGGTGGTCGATGTCGTCCACCGCGCCGATGCCCTTGCGCAGCTTGAGCAGGTAGGTGATGGTATTGCGGAAGTCTTCGCTGTCCAGCGTGCGCTTATCCAGGCTGGTGGCATCCGCCTTGTCGTGCAGCTTGATGTTGAACTTCATGCGGCCCACGCGCGAAAAATCGTACTTGCGCGGGTCGAAGAACATGCCCTGGAACAGTTGCGTGGCGGTGTCGAGCGTCGGCGGATCGCCCGGCCGCAGCTTGCGGTAAATCTCGATCAGCGCTTCGTTCTGGGTCTTGATCGTGTCTTTCTTGATGGTCGACGAAATCACCATCCCCACTTCGTCGCGCTCGGGGAAGAACACTTCGACTTCATCCACGCCCGCCTCGATCAGCTTGGCCAGGATGGGGGTGGTGATTTCGCTGTTGGCGTCGATGAATACTTCGCCGGTTTCCTTGTCCCAGACGTCGGCCGCCGCGTAAGCGCCTTCGAGATCGTTCGACGCCACTTCCACGCGCTCGATCTTGGCCTTCTGGATTTCCTTGAACAGCGACGGCGTGATCTTCTTGCCCTGCGCCACCACGGTGTCCCCGCCCTTGGTCGAGACGGCGTGGGAGAGCTTGAGCCCGGTCAGGCCCTCGTCCACGTTCCAATAAATCTTCTTGTCCTTGAAGGTGATTTTGCTGATGCGGTAAAACGCGCGCAGAATGTCGGCGTCGGTCTTCAGGCCGAGGGCGCGCAGAAACACGGAGCCGTAGAATTTACGTTTCCGGTCGATACGGACGTACAGCAGATTCTTGTTGTCGTATTCGAACTCGACCCAGCTTCCGCGGTACGGGATGATCTTGCCCAGGAAGTAGCCCTGCGCCTGGACGCGCTCGAAGAACACGCCGGGCGAACGGTGCAACTGGCTGACGATGACGCGCTCGGTGCCGTTGATGATAAACGTGCCGTTGTCGGTCATCAGCGGGATTTCGCCGAAGAAGACTTCCTGTTCCTTGATGTCGCGAACGCTCTTCTTCTGCGTTTCCGGATCCTTCGAATACACCGTCAGGCGGATGGTGACCTTGAGCGGCGCGGCGTAGGTCATGCCGCGCTCCTGGCACTCCTGCATGTCGTATTTCAACTGCAGGCCCACCGGGTCGCCGCACTTGTTGCAGAACGTGACCACGTTCTTGTTGAAGGTTCCGCAGTGCTGGCAGAGAATGTCGCCGGCGTGGAACGGATCGGTGCGCACGGCGGCTCCGCAATTGCGGCAGGTCGAACGCAGGTGGTGCAGCCCTTTCAGGTTGCCGCACTTGCATTCCCAGTTGCCGATCGAATAATCGACGAACTCCAGGTCGCTGACGCCGCGGAAATCCGAAATCGGAAATACCGAGCTGAATACCGTCTGCAGGCCGATGTCCTCGCGCTCGTTGGGGAGCTGGTCCATCTGCAGAAACCGCTCGTACGATTTCTTCTGCACCTCGATCAGGTTCGGAATCGGGATCGAGGTCTTGATCTTGGAAAAATCCACTCGCTCAGGGACGGCGCCGTTATTTTGATTTGCCATTCTATAACTCCTGACGGCCGGACAGCCAACGCAAAGGGACCGGGGCTATAAGCACAGAACCAAAGGCGCTCCCGGAGGCGAGACCTCTTGGAGCGCCGAATGTATGAAAAAAGGCAGGGTGCGAACGGGCGTTGCGAAAAGACCAGCGATGACGCTTGCGCCTGTGGCCGGGCGGGTGCAGGAATCCTGACGGCGCGAAACAGACAGAGGTACCCTCTCGGCAGTTTCACGCGAACTGCAATTGAAGTGCCAGGATTCTGGAATCACTTTCTCCAATGGGGATCGAGTCCGCGGAATCGACAGCCCAACTACTTATACTAGCAGGACTTGCACCCGCCAGTCAAACCACAAAAACACGGGCAGCCCCGACCGCCAACGCCGCGGGGCCAACGCCGGAGCCTCGCGCCTCCGGCCCCGGAAATTCTACTTCACCTCGACGGTCGCGCCGGCGTCGACGAACTTCTTCTTGATGGTCTCGGCTTCGTCCTTGCTGACGCCTTCCTTGACCGGCTTGGGAGCGCCATCCACCAGGTCCTTGGCTTCCTTCAGACCCAGGCTGGTGACCTCGCGAACCGCCTTGATGACGTTGATCTTGTTGGCGCCGACAGCCGTCAGAACCACGGTGAACTCGGTCTTCTCTTCGGCTGCCGGAGCAGCCGCCGCGCCTCCGCCGGCGCCCGCCACCATCACCGGAGCGGCCGCCGCGGCCGATACTCCCAGCTTCTCCTCGAGCAACTTGACGAGCTGGGATGCCTCCAGCAAGGTCAGGCCCTGAATCTGTTCCGCAATTGCGTTAATGTCCGCCATCTCTTGAACTCCTTAGAATCAAAAATCGCCGGCGCGGGCCGCGCGTGCCCGGCCCCTACGCCTGAAACTTGTTTTCCTTCACTCCCTGATCCACTACCACGGCCAGGTTGCGGCCCACCGCCTGGATCACCGTCACCAACCGTTGGGCCGGCGCGTTGATCAGGTACAACAGCTTCGAAAAGATCTCTTCCTTCGACGGCATGCTGGCCAGTTCGTGGATGGCCCCCACGTCGATCGCCCGGCCTTCCACGATTCCCGCCTTGAAAGTGAACGACGGGTTGGCCTTCGCGTAGATGGTCAGCGCCTTGGCCAGCGCCACCGGATCCTTGCTCGTGTAGGCCAGCGAGGTCATGCCGCGCAGGTTCTTGAGCACCGCTTCCGAAGGCGTGCCCTGGGCGGCGATCTCCGCCAGGTTGTTCTTGATCACCCGGTACTTGCCGCCCGCGCCGCGCACTGCCTTGCGCAGTTCGAAATCCTGGTCCACGCGCAGCTTCTCGTAGCCGGTCACGAACAGGTTGCCGGACTGCTCCAGGTCCTGGTGCAGCGCGTCGATATCCTTCTTCTTGTCTGACTTCTTTTTCATGGAAACACCTGTCGGCGCTCTAACCCGCCGCCTTCACGCTGAAAGGGGCGGTATCGACGGCCACGCCCGGCCCCATCGTGGAACAGATGGTCGCGCTCTTGACGTACTTGCCCTTGGCTACCGCCGGCTTGGCCTTGATCACGGCCGTGATCAGGGTCGCCGCGTTCTCGATCAGCGCGGGTGTGGCGAAGCTGATCTTCCCCACCGGCGCGTGAATGATGCCGGTCTTATCCACCCGGAATTCCACCTTGCCGGCCTTGATTTCCTTGATCGCCTTCACCACGTCCACCGTCACCGTGCCGGTCTTCGGGTTCGGCATCAGGCCGCGCGGCCCCAGCACCTTGCCCAGCTTGCCGACCGAACGCATCATGTCCGGCGTGGCAATCACGGCGTCGAAATCCGTCCAGCCTTCGGATTGAATCTTGTTGACCATGTCCTCGCCGCCCACGAAATCGGCGCCGGCCTCGGTTGCCTCGCGCTGTTTGTCGCCGCTGGCGATCACGAGAACCTTTTTCGACTTGCCCAGCCCGTTCGGCATCAGCACCGTGCCGCGCACCATCTGGTCGGCGTGCTTGGGGTCGACGCCGAGCCGCAAGTGGACCTCAACGGTCTCGTCGAACTTGGCGAACTTGATTTTCTGGATGAGCGTCACAGCCTCTTCGAGCTGGTATTCGCGGGTTTCCACCTGTTTTCTGGCGGATTGATAGTGTTTGCCTGGTTTACGCGCCATGTGACCTCATTGGTGCAAGCGGTCCGTTTTCCAAACAGACAAACGAACCTCCCACTGAGCCTTACGTTCGGGACATCCAGCAGTGTAGCAGATCGAAACCGGCCCGCGCAACTAGGGTCGCAGCGCCGGCGTTACCCGACTTTACGCCTGGAACGAGCTGCCGCAGCCGCAGGTAGATTTTACGTGCGGATTGTTAAATTTGAAACCGGCCCCCTCCAGCGTCTCGACGTAGTCCACTTCGGCGCCATCCAGATAGAGCATGCTGGCCTGGTCGATGTAGACCTTGAGGCCGCCGAATTCGTACGTCTTATCCAGCATGTTGGGCTGGTTTTCGAACGCCATGGAGTAGCTGAAGCCGGAGCAGCCCCCGCCCACAACAGCAATCCGAAGTCCGGCCGGAGACGGTTGCTGCGAGCTCATGATATCCTTCACCTTGCCGATGGCTTTTTCGGTTAGTTGCACCATGCGTTTAGACTCCTCTACGGGGTAATACCCCTGGTTGGTATTATACAAAGGACAGCCGGGCGCTCTCCTTATGCACACATTTAGATGAGCCGCCGGCCGGTTGGGTCGCGAGAAAAATGGAGGCGAATGGCGATTCGATCGCGCACGAAGCCGCAGCCGGGAAGAACAATGGTTGGAACCACTGCCCGGCGATCCGACAAACTACTATTGATCCATCGTTAAATTGAAACCCTGACCCCGCGCTGAACGTCGGAAGCCATGTATGGGAGCGGCGACCGGCACGTTGACGATTCCGGGGTTCGGCAGCAAGGTTGCGGCGAAACCCAGAGTGGACTATCAGAACACCCCGGAAGGCGTCCTGGTCAGCCGCGCGCAGGCCGGCGAAGAAGGCGCGTTCCGCGAAATCGTGGAGCGATACCAAACCAAGGTATTCTCCATCATCCACGGCATCGTGCGCCAGCGCAATGACGTGGAAGATATTGCGCAGCAAGTATTTGCCAAGGTTTACGTTTCCATCCGGAACTTCGATTTCCGCAGTTCGCTGATCACCTGGATTTACAAAATCACGGTCAACGAGTGCTTCGATTACCTGCGCAAGCGCAAGGTGCGCAAGCTGGTTTATGAAAGCGATCTCAGCGAGGATGAAGTGCGGCGGGTGGAGAATTCCGAGCCCGCTGTGAACCGGCAGACACCAGCCGACACCAGCCTGTCGCAAAGGGATTACGTTGTGAAGCTCCTCACCAGGGTGTCCGAGGAGGAGCGCATGTTATTGATGTTAAAGGAAGTGGAAGGTTACTCCGTGGAAGAGCTGGCGGAGAGAACCGGGATGAACGAAAACACCATCAAGGTGAAGCTTTTCCGCGCCCGCCAGAAGTTGGTGAAGGCGGCGCAACGGCTGGACCGCCCGGCCGGGTTGACGGCCAGCTAGAGACGGTGCGGGCGGTGTTTTTTGTTTGGGAATTATGGCCTCCGAAGCGGGCAGCCGCGACCGGCAAAAAGACCCGCGGTGGGGCAGGTTCCGGGTGTAGTATTGCAGGTTGGTAAGGGAAGAAAAGTATGCACGCAGTAGTGATGGAGAGCCTCGAAGAGTACCTCTCCGGTGTGCTGGAGCCGGCGGCGCGCCGGCGTATCGAGACCCATTTGAATGACTGCGCAAGCTGCCGTGCCGGGATGGACGGCATGGCTGGCGTATCGAGCCTGTTCGGCGCCCTGCGGAGCCAGGAGTGCGAGCCGGCTGCGGGCTTTTATGCCCGTGTGGCGGAGCGGATCGAGGCCAACAGCGCCGCGCCCTCCCTGGCCGGCCTTTTCGCGTTCGACCTGGTTTTCGCCAGACGCCTGGCGTTTAGCTGCATGTTGACACTGGCGGTGTTGGCGAGCTTTCTGGTATCGCGCGAGGTCGCTTACCGAGGGAGTTTTACGCCGGAGGCAGTCTTGTCGCAAGACAGCACCGCGGCATCCGGCAACGCTCTGGCGCAGGACAACATGCTGCTTGCGCTGACGGCGTATGAACGCTAACTTGATCGAGAAGGCCGCCACCAGCGGTGCCTGGAACCCCAAAGTGGCCGGCCTGACGGTGCTGACCCTGGTGTTTCTGTGCGGCTTTGCCGCCGGCGCGCTGGCGATGCACCTGGGCTGGCACGACCGCCTCCATCAGCCGGCCTTCGATACGCCCGCCGGCCGCACTCTCTACTTCGAACGTCTGCGCAAGCAACTGGATCTGACGCCGGCGCAAGCCGAGCAGATGCAGTCCATCCTCGGCGACTCCTGGCAGTACTACCGCACCGTGCTGAGCGACAGCAAGAATCGCATCGACCAGGTGCTCACCGAAGAGCAACGGCGCAAGTTCGAGCGCCTGCTGCAGGAAGCGCAGCACCAGTAAAGCCGCCGGGCGCGCGCCATTCCCGCACATGATTGACACGCCGGGCGCCGGTCGCGACAATGGTTCTGCTGATGCGCCATCATGGTTGGCTGTTGCTCCTGATTCCGTTGTGCTCCGCATGCCTGGTTTCCTGCGGCGAGCGCCCCTCGGAAGTTCGCACCTACACCCTGGGGCAGAAAGTGCAGTTGGGGAGTCTGACATACCTCGGCCTCGAGACGCAATGGCTTCCCGCGTTCGGCGAGGGGCCCACGGCGCGCGCGGCGCAGAACCAGTTTCTGCTGGTGCGGCTGAGCGTCACCAACGGTGGCAACTCCGACGCGGCGGTGCCCAATTTTAGCGTCGAAGACAGCACGGGGCGCCGCTTCCCCGAAGTGCGCGACGGGGATGGCGTGCCGGACTGGATCGGTGCGCTGCGCACGCTGGCGCCCGCCGATACGCTGGTCGGCAACGCCGTATTTGACGTGGCCACCGGCCACTACACGCTGCACATTCTCGATGAAGACGGCCAGCACGAGGCGCGCATCGACCTCCCGCTCAATTTTCAACCTGCGCCAATGGATGCTCCCGGCAACCTGGACTTGAGGACCGGGCCCCCTCCGGACAAGAAGAAATAGGAAGCACGGCGAGAGGATTTAGAATTGAATTATGTGGGCCACGCTGGCCGTCCTCTTTTTGCTGGTGCAGGCGTCCGATTTCGCGGCCGAAGGGCTAAAAGCGCTCGAAAGCGGCGAGTATTCAACCGCGGCGGAAGCGTTTCGCAAGGTCGTGGCGGCGGACCCGTCCGACTACGGCGCTCATTTCAACCTGGCCCTGGCTTACGGTTTCCTCGGACGCGACGAGGATGGGATTGCGGAATACCGCAAGGCGCTGGAGTTGAAGCCCGGCCTGTACGAAGCCGAGCTCAACTGCGGCATGCTGCTCCTGCGGCGTAAGGATGCGGCCGCGGAGGCGCTGCTCGAAGCAGCCGCCGCACAGAAGCCGGGCGAGTTCCGGCCGCGCTACTACCTGGCGGAAGCCGAGGCGCAGGCGGGCGCCCTCGATCGCGCCGAAGCCAGCTACCGCCGCGCCATCGAACTGGACGCGAAATCGGCCGCCGCCGAATCCGGCCTGGGCCGGGTGCTGGCGCGCGAGGGCAAACTCGACGATGCGGCGCCGCATTTTCGCCAGGCGGCCGCGCTCGACGCCAAGTACCGCGGCTCGATGCTGGAGCTAGCCGGCGCCTACGAAAAGGCGCACCAGCCCGCCCCGGCGGCCGCCATCTATCGCGATTTCGCCGGCGATCCAGCGGCGCAGGCGCGCCTCGGGCAGTTGCTGCTCGAAGGCAAGCAATACACCGAGGCCGTGCCGGTTTTCGAAACCGCATACGCCGGGGAGCCGTCCACAACTAATGCCGTGGCCCTGGCGAAGGCATACGTACTCTCCGGCGCACCCGCCAAGGCGGCGCCGCTGCTCCAAAAGGCGGTGGCTGGCGATCCCGCCAACTTCGATTTGCGCATGATGTATGGTCACACCTTGCAGGACGCGCGGCAGTTTCCCGCCGCGGCCGCGCAGTTCACCGAAGCCGGGAAGCTCAAGCCGGACGCCATCGGAGCGTGGCGCGAGTTGGGCGACGCGCTGTATTTGGCCGGGGACCTGCCACGGGCGCTCGAGGCTTTCGACCACGCGCGCCAGTTGGGCGAGAACACGGCCGGCCTTGCCTTTATGCGGGCCATCACCCTGGATAAGATGCACCAGTTGAAACCCGCGCTCGAAGCCTACCAGCAGTTTCTCGCCATGAGCAAGGACAAGTTCCCCGACCAGGAATTTCAGGCGCGGCAGCGGGTGCGCATCATCCGCCACGAGCTGGAGGCACACTAATGATGCGCGGCTGGCGGGTGGCGTTGGTGGCATTGGCGTGGATGGTGGGTATCTCCCGCGCGGACGACCTGGCGAAGGCGCGTGCCGAGCCGAACCTCGAAAAGCGCGCGCGGCTGGCCCTGGACCAATCGGCCGCGGCGCTCGAAGCCGCCCGCTCCGATTACCAGAAAGGAGACACCGACCGGGTGGCGGCCGACGCCGCGAAAATCGTCGATTCCGTGGATCTGGCCTTTCTCTCGCTCAACCAGACCGGCAAGGACCCGCGCAAAAGTTCGCGCTGGTTCAAGTACGCCGAAATCCAGACGCGCGGTCTGCTCCGCAAGCTGGATACCTTGGAGCGGGACATGAACTTCGCGGACCGCCCCGTGCTCGAGAAAGCCAAAACCGAGGTGCAGCGCGTGCACGACAAGCTGCTGCTGGGCCTGATGGAGGGCAAACCAAAATGAGAATCCTGACGTGCTCGGTTTCGATCGCGTTGCTGCTGGGGACGGCGGGCGTAGCGCAGCAGGCGCGCGATTTTCTTTCGACCGATGAAGCGGATCAGATCCGCGAGGCCCAGGAACCGAATCAGCGTCTGGCCCTTTATGCCGGCTTTGCCCGCCAGCGCGTCGACCTGGTGAAAAATTTGCTCGGCAAGGACAAACCGGGCCGCTCCATTCTGATTCACGATGCGCTCGACGACTTCAACCGGATTATCGATGCGCTCGACGATGTGGCCGACGATGCGCTGCACCGCAAGATCGACATTGCCCTGGGACTCAAGTTCGTCGCCGGCGCGGAGAGCGAACTGCTGCCCGCGCTGCGCAGGATTCAAGACAGCCACCCCAGGGACGAGGATCGCTACGATTTCGTGCTCAAGGACGCCATCGACACCACCAGCGACAGCCTGGAGCTGGCGAGGGAAGACATGGGGCAGCGCGAGCACGCCGTGGAAGTGCGCGAGGAGAAGGACAAGAAGGCCTTGGAAGATGCCATGTCGCCGGCCGAGCGCAAAGCCAAACAGGCAGCCGATCAGAAGGCCGCCACCGAGGAACAAAAGCGGAAGCCGCCCACCCTGTACCGCCCCGGTGAAAAGCCCGGCGACAACCCCCCCGACGGCACAACCGGCAAGACCACGGACAAGACCGGCAAGAAGGATACGACCGACGACAAGCAGAACTGAGGGGAGGCCTGATTGGCGTGACGGGCCAGCTGGGTGGTCTCTGGGGCTGCTGGGGCAGGGATTCGTCGCGATCTATTCGGGCATGAGCACGCGTCTTCCCTTTCCGGCCGAATGTGCTATTGGTCGTCCGGATCGGTCGCTACCCTTTTGTCATTGAGGAAGAAGTTCGCGTCCTTCGGCGCGCTAATGGTCTGAAAGGGGCGCGGGGCCAGGTTCAGGTCAAAAAAGCCGCCGAGGTCGTTCTTCGCGCGGGCATCGGCGAAATTGAGCGCACCCTCCGCTATGCCGAAGTTGCGCTCGATGAATCTCAGTATGCTGCCGAAATCGTGGCGTTCGTTGTTGATGTAGCCCGCTGCCGTGTAAGCTGAGACGACCACCAGTGGGACGCGGAAGCCGTATTGGTAGTCGCCTTCCGGCTGCGCGAGGATGGCTGGTCTCTCATGGTCGTACCAGCCGCCCCAATCGTCCCACGTGATGAAGATGGCCGTGTTTTGCCAGTACCCGCCGTTGTTGTCGCAGGCCGTGCTGGCGCCGATGGCGTTGACGATCGATGCCACCCACGAGGGGCCCCCGCCGTCGTTGCCGCTCGCATGATCGGAGTTCGCTCCGGTGGGAATCACCCAACTCACCGAACGCAGGTTACAGGCGCCGATGTCCTTGAGCGCGTCGGCCGGCGAAAGATCCACGTTGCCGGTCCAGTCCGGCCCCATGCACTGGCCGCCGGGGCCGCTCGATTGACAGAGATGCTGGATGGCGTTGGGCGCCGTCCAGATCGAGCCGGCGCTCGGCGCGTAGTATCTCCAGGTGACGGTCGAAGGCAACACATCCGCCATGGTCCGATGCTCAAAACACGGATAGGTCTTGCTGTTTTCGCCAGCGGGATCGATCAATTGAACGGTGGTCCCGGCTTCCGCCGCGCACCCCGCGGTTTTGGCGGTACCCGACATATTCTCGGAAGCGAAAATACCAGCCGCATCGTCGGCCGCGCTGGGAGCGGAAGTTCCCCCGAAGAGGAATTGATGCGCCGGGAAGCTGGGCCCCTGGTTGGTCTGGAACATGTAGTTGGCCCAACCGTATTGCGTAGCCAGATCGAGATACGGGTTCAAAATGCCGGTGGAGTTATCAACGAACCGGAACTGCGGCTTGGTGGGACACCTCCCGGAGCACGCGACGCTGCCGGCACCGTCCATCTTGCAGGCCCCGGTCACGGAATCGGCGTCGCACATGACTGTAAAGGCCGAGTGGGCGTGGCTCAAGTCGTATTTATTCGCCAGAGCCACGGTCGAGGGCTGAGTCACTCCCGTGGACGACTTCTTGTTGAGCCAATTCCCGGTCTGAATATCGTACTGCGACGCGGTAGGGCTTGTACTGCAAGGATTGGCCGAGCCGTACGGCGGAACGCACAAGCCTTGAAAGAGATTGTCGGGAGTACGATTCTCCTGAACGATGACAACGACGTGCTGAAAACCGGGAATCTGCGCAAACGCGCCGATGGTTCCCGCGCCAACCAATAACAGAGTGCCAGCGATGAACTTCATAGTTGCCCCACATCCTTTTCAACACGGCGCCAGCGCCGTAGTTCCGGGAAAGGGCGCGATTTCCGTTGACTGGTGGGGCAAGGGCAAGCCTTGGCAACGGGAGCGGTCAAAACGCCCAAAAACGTCCCCTTGACGCCCAACTTTGGCAGTAAGCGGAGTATTCTTAGGGGATGCGCGAGCGCTTGTCTCCGCAGCGGGATCCGGCGCTCCCAAGAAAAGGATGCACGATTTGAAAAGGGGGATCCCACGGTAACGGGCCGCCGGCGGCGGCGCCGCGCGGTAATGGAGCCATGCTGCTTGCACTGGTGAGCGCGAGCCCGGCGATTCGAAGGTTTCCTGTGCGGCCCGAGTGGATCGAACTCCTGGCAGGACTGCTGGCCGGCGCGATTCTCGCCGCCGCCTGGTCGCGGCCGGCGGGCCGTCTTGAGCGCATAGGGAGCACCCTGCGCAAGACCGCGCGCCGCCGGGTTCTCTGGGTCGTGGCCTTCGCTCTTCTCGGGCCTTGTATCCGGCTGGCGCTCATCCCCGTGGCGCCCATTCCATTCCCCGCCGTGCACGACGAGTTCGTAAACCTGCTGGCTGCGGACACGCTGCTGCACGGGCGTCTGGCTAATCCTCCGCATCCTTGTTCCGGCCATTTCGAGACCATTTACGTGATCCAGAAACCGACTTACTCGGCCAGTTACCCGCCGGGCACCGCCGCGTTTTTGGCAGTCGCCTGGAAGGTGACGGGCCAGCCGTGGCTCGGCGCGTGGATGTCCATGGTTCTGTGCTGCGGCGCGGTTGCCTGGATGCAGTACCGTTGGCTTCCTCCACTGGCCGCGTGGACGGGGGGCTTGTTGTGCAGTCTTTCGCTCGGCATCTCCTCGGTCTGGATGAACAGCTACAGCGGCGGCGGCGTTTCCGCTGCCGGCGGCGCGCTGGTGATCGGCGCTCTTCCAGCGTTGTTGGCCACTGCACGCTTGCGGTACGCATGGATTCTGTCGATGGGCTGGACCCTGGTGTGGTTTACTCGACCTTACGAGTCGATGATTCTGGGACTCGTCTCGGCTGCGGCCATCCTGGCGTGGTTGTGGCGGAATCGTGGCGAATCCGCCGGCCGGAGACTGGCCCTCGCGTCGCTTCTGGTGGCGGGCATCGCCGCGCTGGATGTCGCGGGCATGTGCTACGACAACTGGAGGGTAACGGGCGATCCGCTGCTGTCCCCCTATCGCCTGACCCAGCGAGTCTACGGGGTTCCGCACGCGTTCGTTTGGCAGGCGGAAGTCCCGGAACCCGAACACCTGACTCCCCAACAGCGGCGCATCTATCTCTACCAGCGCAACCATTTTCGGACCGCGCGTTCCCTGACCGGGATGTGGCCCCTGCTCGGCGATGAGTTGAAGAAGGTCTGGGCGTTCTACATCGGGTATCCTCTGACGATTCCGTTTGCGATCGGTCTTTTCTCCAGCAGCCGCAAGACGCGGAACATGCGACTGCTGCTCGGCGCCGGGATGTTATGGAGCCTCCTCTATCCGAGAATCGTGCCCCAGTATCTGGCTCCGCTGACGGGTCTGTGGTTCGCCCTGGGAGCTTACGGGCTGCTGCGCATGAGCCGCTGGCGTCCCGGAGGGCGCCCCTGGGGCGTGGCACTTGCGGTGGGCCTTTCTCTCGCTAGCGCAGCCGGCGGCCTGAGGGTGCTGTATCCCTGGTACCTGTTCGGCGGGGCCGGACCGCTTACGCAGCGTGGTGCATTGACCAGGCAACTGGAGGCTACTCCTGGTCTCCACCTGGTGTTCGTGCGTTACGGCCCGCAGCACGTCGTGCACGACGAGTGGGTGTATAACCGGGCCGATATCGACCACGCGAAGGTAGTTTGGGCCAACGACCTGGGCGAACGGCGCAACCGGCAATTGATCCGCTACCTGGGGGATCGGCACGTTTGGCTGGTGGAGCCGGATACCGGCGCGCGCCTCCAACCGTACCTGAGTTCGCCGGCGAGCGTTCCACTGCCCCCAGAACCCGTCAGGAAGTTGTGTGGCGTGCCGCTCAAAGAACCTGAACCACGCTCGAGCGGCGATGACCTTGCGGTAAGCCCATGGGTACGCCGAGGACCAGGTTGGGCCGCTGGCCGGAATTGTTGCCGTCCGGCAGAGCGCCCGCCTTCCGCGTCATCGTGATGTTGACCGGCAGGACGGTGTGGGCGCTGACGATGGTAGCGAACTTCCGCTCGAACCGGAATTGGCGACGCTGTCGGCTCATCCCGATCTGCGAAAGATGGGGCTGCACGCCGTTCCGCCGGAGGCAAGGACAGCGTGATCATCGCCAATGCCAATACGACGGGCATCGGCGCGAAATCGTCGGCGGGCGACTTGGCGGTTGCAGATTGCTTCCCGCCGACACTCTCCGTTATCGTGAGAACATAAGTGACCTCTCAACCTGAACCTGAACAGCCAGGCAAGGTTCGCGTGAATCACCTGGCTAGGATCAAGCAGAACGGCGGAAGGATTGCCGCGCTCACGGCTTACGATTTTCTCACCGCCCAACTGCTGGACCGGGCTGGAATCGATATGATCCTGGTCGGCGACTCGCTGGCCAACGTGGTTTTGGGCTACGCGACCACTCTCCCGGTGACGATGGACGAGATGCTGCACCACACCAAGGCGGTCGCGCGCGGCGTGGCGCGGGCGCTGACGGTGGCCGACATGCCGTTCCTCTCGTATCAGACCGGCCTGGACGATGCGGTTCGCAACGCGGGCCGGTTCTTGAAGGAGGGTGGCGTCGAGGCGGTGAAGCTGGAGGGCGCGGGCCCGGTGCTCGCCGTGGTCGAGAGGCTGGTCGAGATGGGGATTCCGGTGCTGGGGCATCTCGGGTACACGCCGCAATCGGTGCATCGGTTCGGCAGCAACATCGTGCAAGCGAAGACGGCGGCGAGTGCGGGCGAACTGCTGAATGATGCGATTGCGCTGGAGGGCGCGGGGGCGTTTGCCGTGGTGCTGGAATGCGTGCCGGCCGAAGTGGCCAGATTGATCACGGAGCGGCTGACCGTGCCGACCATCGGCATCGGCGCCGGACCTTTCTGCGACGGTCAGATTCTGGTGCTGCACGATGCGTTGGGGTTGACGCCCTGGAGCCCGCGCCTGGCCAAGCGCTATCTGGAGCTGGGCGGGATGATCGCAGACGCCGCCCGGTCGTACATACGCGAAGTCCGCGAGGGAGCGTTTCCGGCTGCCGAGCACTGCTACGAAATGCCCGAGGAAGAGCTGCGCGCGCTGGCGGACGAGCGAGGCGGCGAGCGGAGAAGCCGGTCATGAGGCGGACGATCTACTCCAGCCCCGCTCCCTTACAGTCGCGGCTCCGAATAGAGCCTCTCACGGAGCCACGACCGTGAGGGAGTGGTCAGCGCAGGATGCCCGGCTGCCCAGCGTGTGGGGCAGTGCCAACCTGCGGACCGATTGCCAATCGGTCCTGGGCCGGGCATGCCCGGCCCCTACAAGCCACATAGCGCGTTTCAGCCGAGCTCTTGAAGCACGCGGTCGAGGATCGCGGGCAGGTGGGAGGCGAGCTCGGGTGAGAGACCGGTTTGCACGCTGGCGGAGGGTATCGAAATGCCCAGCAGCGTGATGGGGACCGGAACGGTCAGGCGGAGCAGTTGGATCGCCTGGACGGCGGAAAGGCAGTGAGCGTTGTCCTGACGATTGTCGAGCCCGGGAAGCCGCGAAGAAACTTGTTGGCAGGCGATATCCGCATCGGACCCGAAAACCGGGGCGCCTGCCCCACTTGGCTCACCTGCTCCACTTGGCTCACCTGGCGCTTCAAAAGACCAGACGCTGCCGGGCTCGGCATCGTCGCGCAGGGCGTCGACCACGATCACGCGGCGGCTCTCTTCGATTCGATCCGCATAGCGCAGCAGGTCGGTTCCGCCGCAAATGACTTTCGCGCCAGCCGGTAGTCTCGGGTCGGCGGACAGGCGCTCCGCCACGTGCCAGCCGATTCCTTCATCGCCCATCAGCGGATTGCCTAGGCCGATGACGAGCAGAGGCTTCATTGCCGGCGCAGCAGGTGCACGGAACAGGACACGCACGGATCGTAAGCGCGGGCGATCATTTGCAGCTTTCTGGAAAGGGTGGCATCGTCGCGCTCCGCGCTTTGCTCCACGGCCTTGCGGAAGTGCATTTCCATGCTGGCGGCATTGAGGGCGGTCGGCGTGATGACGTCGGCCGCGGTAATGCGGCCTTCCGCGTCATACGTGTAGCTGTGAATCAGCAGCCCGCGCGGAGCTTCCGTGATGGCCGTCCCGGTGGCGGCGCGCGGTTGAACCGGAACCGGAGGCTCATCCTTGACGCCCGCCCGCAGGAGCTGTTCGATGATTTCAAGAGCTCGCTCGACGTCGTTGATTAACTCGAGCGCTTGCGCCTTGTTGTTGTCCATCGGATTGTCGGCGGGCAATTGCAGCTTGAGCCGCTTCTTGGCTACCGCCAGCTTGCCGATGAGACGCCGCGGATTCACGGTCAGCCTGGCCAGCGCTCCCACCATGATCGGTTTATCGCGGAAGGTGCTGTGTTTGGCGTGGGAGTGCGGCGTGGCGCGCTCGTTGGTGAGCGTTTTGTAATCGCTGGCGTGGACGATGGCCCGGCTGCCATCGGACACGGCCATCACCTCGTCGCCGGCGTAGTAACTGTCCTGGCTCGGCGTGCGCAGGGCGGCATACACGGTATCGCAATGGCAGAAATCCGCCTGTGGAAGCGTGGTCATCAGATCCATGGCGGCGTCCGAATCGGTCACGCCCTGCATCAGCGCGCTGCGCAGCTCGATCAACTGTTCGATCGCCGGCGCCTTGCCAAACCCTCCCGGCACGGCGTTGACGGGATGGATGGCGCGCCCGCCGATGGTCTCCTGGATCAGGTTGCCGAGCTTCTTGAGGCGCAGACCGAGCAGGACCACGGCCGGCTTGTCGGCGGAGAGCGCGATTGCGCTGGGGTAATTCAGGTAGTCGGGCACCGCCAGCAGGAAGAGGTGCAGCGCGTGGCTTTCAATGCTCTCGCCGCGGAACAGCAACTCGCGCAGCAGTTCGGTCTGCGGACTGACGCGCACCGCGAACGCGTTCTCGGTGGCCTTCAGGGAGGTCAGCGTGTGCGCCACCGAGCAGATGGCGCAGATCCGCGACAGAACCGGCGCCACTTCGTCGAAACGTTTCCCGCGAACCAGCGGCTCGAGCAGCCGCGCGCCTTCGAAAACGTCGAAGTGTACGCTGCCGACCGTGTCGCCTTCGATTTCCACGGTGATGCCGCCGTGGCCCTCCACGCGCGCCAGGTGGTCGATGACGATTTTGCTCATTGCGCAGCTCCCTGGGGTGCGAAGGTCCGCAGGCGGGCGGCGACCATCTGGCGGTCAAAGCCCCTTTCCGCCAGCATCGCGGTCAGCGACTCCGGATTGGCATCGCTCACCGGTCCGCGGCAACCCACGCAGGGCACCCGCAGATCCGGGCAACGCGCCTTGCAGCCGGCGGCGGTGATCGGCCCGCAACAAAGTTCTCCGCGCTCCATTAACAGGCAGTTATTCTCCTGCATACGGCACTCGGTGCAAACCGGATAGCCGGGATAGACCGGGGCGTCTCCATTCAGCAGATTGGCGATGGCCGCCAGGAAATGGTCCTTTTCGATGGGGCAGCCGGTGATGTTGAGATCCACTTTGACCACTTCGTGCAGCGCTTGCGCGGGCTGCGAATCGTAGCTCAGCCCGGCCTCGCCGTACACTTCTTCGAGGAGTTTCCGGCGGTCGGCGCCGCGGTCCATGGCCGCCACTCCGCCCCATACGGCGCAGGTTCCCAGCGCCACCAGGGTTTTGGCCCGCTGGCGAACCACGCGCAGCCGGTCGGCGTCACGCTGGCTCACCACCGCGCCCTCCACCAGGGCGACGTCTAGGGTGCAGGCGGTATCGTTTTCCGAGGACGCCATGAGAAACTCGCGGATATCGATCAGGGCGGCCAGGTCCAGCAGGCGGTCTTCGCAGTTCAGAATCACCAGTTGGTCGCCCGCGCAACCGGTGAGCCCGAATATTCCCACAGTAGGCTTGGTCATCAGATCATCTCCGGCAGGTTGATTGCATCCCAGTAGGTGAAAATGGGGCCCTGCAGACAGGTATATTTGTACCCGATGCTGCAGTGGCCGCACTTGCCGATGCCGCACTTCATGCGGCGTTCGAGCGACATCAGAATCCGGTTCTTGGGAAAGCCGAGTTCGAGCAGGCGCTGCAGAATGAACTTGTAGACCACCGGCGGGCCGCACACGCTGGCATAGGTGTGGAGCGGCTCGATCTTGGCATAGTCGAAGAGGGTGGGCAGCAGGCCGATGTGGTTCTTCCAGCTTCCCGAGGGATCGGCGTCCACGGTGAGCAGGCAATTCATATCCGTGCGATCCACCAGGGCCAGCAGTTCCTCGCGGAACAACATATCCTCCGGCCGCTTGGTCCCGTACATCAGGATGATGTTGTTGAATTTGTCGCGGTGGTCGAGGGCGAACCACAGGAGCGACCGCAAGGGCGCCATGCCCAGCCCGCCGGCCGCCAGCAACAGGTCGTTGCCCTGCATCTCCGGGATGGGGTAGCCGTTGCCGTAGGGGCCGCGCACTCCCACCACATCGTTGGTGTGCAACCGGTAGAGGGCCTGAGTGACGCGTCCCACGCGCCGGACGCAGAGTTCCAGGACCTCGGGTCGCGAGGGAGAAGAGGAAATCGAGATGGGGATCTCGCCGGCGCCCGGCACGCTCAGCATGATGAACTGGCCGGGCTGATGCCGGAAGGTGTGGGCCAGGTTGTCTTCGAGGAATCGCAGCGTGAAGAGGTGGTTATTGTCCACCATCTTGTAAATGCGCACGATGCGCGCCATGTGCGGCTGATAGGGATTGCCGCTCACGATGGGATGGTAGGTTGCGACGTCATCGGCTAGCAACATCTTGCACCCTCCGCAGGCGGTCGATCACCTGCACTACGTCGATGGCGACCGGGCAGGCCGTGGCACAGCGCCCGCAGCCTACGCAGCTTGGCCGCCCGTACTCGGCCACAAAGCCGCGCTGCTTGTGGTAGAAACGGAACTTGATGCGGCTGGCGCGCGGGCCGCGGAAGTTCTCGCCGCTGGCCACCAACGCATGGTCCGCGAACAGGCAGGAATCCCAGGAGCGCGTCCGTTTCCCGGCGCGCGAGCCCAGTTCCACATCGTCGCTGACGTCGTAGCAGTAGCAGGTGGGGCAAACCATGCTGCAACTGCCGCACGACAGGCACTTGGCGCCCAGTTCCTCCCAGATCTCGCTCTGGTATTCCATCTCGAAGATCTCGGGTAGGTCGCGAATCTCGACGTCGAGCTGAAACGCCCGCCGTTTGTTCCACGAGCGCCGTTTATATTCGTCGATGTCGGCCGCATCCACCGCCTCGAACAGGTTGCCGGTGGCCAGCACCATGTCGTCGCCCAAGGCAGTGCCCACCAGCGCCTGGTAATAGGCCCCGGTGTCGTAGAAGAAAAGATCGAAACCGTGGTCGACGAAATCCGCCCGCATGGAGCGGCAGAAACACTGCTTGTCCGGAGTGCAGTCGATACCGATGATGGCGATGTTTCTCCGCCGCGCCTGGTAATACGGATCGTTATATTTTCCGGCGAAGACGCGATCCAGGATGTTCAGGGAATAGACGTCGCAGGCATGCAGGCCGAACAGGATGATCCGCTGATTCAGACCGTCGGTGCTGGGCAGGAACCCCTCGCCCGGCCGGTAGCGGAACAGGGTTTCCCTCGGTGGAAGAAAGTACTTCTTGGGAGGCAGGATGGTGCGGTCATAGTCGAGGCGGGCTTCCGCCCACCGGGTTAATCGTTTGAAGACGTATTTGCCGTCCTGCTCGACGGGCGCATGAAGCTCGCCGAACTGCTGGACGACGGAGGCAAAGAGATCGAGCTTCTCCTTGCGAAGCCTGAGAATCTTCACGGCAGCCCTCCTTGGCTTCCGGAGTTTTGTCCATTTAAGAGTATAAGGTACTAAATTACCGAATGAAAGGGCCGTCCGACGCCCGCTACGGGAATAGAGCGCTCTTGGGCGAGCAAATCGACGCTTTCGGCAGCCTTCTTTGCGTGCCGGAAAAAACCCCAGAACCTGACGGCCACACATAAACACCGACGAACACAGATTGAAAAGAATTGGCTTATCCGTGTTCATCAGTAGCCCCAAGCAAGATGGTTTTTCAGACTCTTCAGCAACCTGTCTAGCCTGCCCGGCTGCTGGCGATCACGGCCTGGCCCAGGGAAAGTCCCCCATCGTTGGGCGGGACCGTCGAGTGCATAAATACTTGAAAACCGGCCACGCGTAGCAGTTGCGCGGTGTGGCTCAGCAGATAGACGTTCTGGAACGTGCCGCCCGACAGACACACGCGGGAAAGCCCGTCCTGTTGGCGCATCCGTCGGCAAGTCTCTGCAATAGCGGCACTTACGGTGTTGTGAAAGCGGGCCGAGCGAACCTTCCGCGGACTTTCATCCCGCACAATCGCACGAATGGTTTCGCGGAAGTCGATGGTGCCGGCGTCGATCGAGAATGGGTAGTGGTCGGCGATACCCGGGGCGGCAAGGGCTTCCAGTTCGATGGCTGCCTGCCCTTCGTAAGTGGTTTCCAGCCGGATTCCCAAAATCGCCGAAACCGCATCGAACAGCCGCCCGCAGGACGAGGTATCCACGGTGTTGACGCGGCCCGCGAGCATGGCTTCCACCACCCGGCGGTGGGCCTCGGGAACCGCCTCCAGCGCCGGCGCGCCGGCCAATTCCGCATCCGCCAGGTAACTCAACGCGGAGCGCCAGGGCTGCCGGATGGCGGTGTCGCCGCCGGGCAGTGGCACGTAGCGGAAGTGAAAGCGCCGTTCGAAGCCCCCGTAGTCGCAGATCAGAAACTCGCCGCCCCAGATCAGCCCGTCGGTTCCGTACCCGGTTCCATCGAGAGCCACGCCAATCACCTTCTCGCGCAATCCGTTTTCGGCCATGCAGGCCGCGATGTGCGCGTGGTGGTGTTGCACGCCGATCTTTTCGATGCCGGGCATCGCCAGAGCCAGGCGAGTGGTCATGTACTGCGGGTGCAGATCGTGGGCCACGGCGCGCGGCGTCACGCGAAAAAAACGCTGCATGTGCGCGAGCGTTTCCTCGAAAAACTCCAGCGTCTCCAGGTTTTCGAGGTCACCGGTGTGCTGGCTGAGGATGGCGTAGTGTTGCTTGGTCAGGCAGAAGGTGTTCTTGAGTTCGCCGCCGCAGGCGAGGACTTCCTGCGCCGGAAATCCAAGCTCGATCGGGCGCGGCGCGTAACCGCGCGAACGCCGCAGCAGGCGTTCCCGGCCTTCGAAGATGCGCACCACGGAATCGTCCACGCGGGTTTGGATGGCGCGGTTGTGCAGCAGAAAAAAGTCGGCCAGCGAATGCAACCGCTCCGCCACTTCCTGGTTACGATACGCGATGGGCTCCTCGGCTGTGTTGGCGGAAGTCATCACCAGCGCATCGAACTCGCCTCCCTCGAAGAGCAGGTGATGCAACGGCGTGTAGGGCAGCATCACACCCAGTAACGGGACGTCCGGCGCCACCTCGGCGGAGATCCGGCTTCCCGGACGGCGCGCTAGTAACACGATGGGCCGGCGGGTTCCGCTCAACGCGGCGCGCTCTTCCGGCCCCAGTTCGCAGAATTCCGCAATCTTCTCCAGGCTGGCGGCCATCAGCGCAAACGGCTTCCCGGAGCGAAGCTTACGCTGGCGCAACCGGCGCAGGGCGGCGTCATGAGCGGCGTCGCAGGCCAGGTGAAAACCGCCCAGGCCTTTGATGGCGAGGATGGCTCCGTCTTTCAGCAGCCTGCGTGTCCGGTCGATGGCCTCGGCGCGCTGGGCGAGCGCCCGCTCCCGGTCCCACAATTCCACCCAGGGGCCGCAATCGGGACAGGCGTTCGGCTGGGCATGGAATCGCCGGTCGCCCGGATCGTGATATTCGCGTTCGCAGGCCGGGCACTGGCGGAACTCGGACATGGTGGTGTGGGGCCGGTCATACGGAATCTCCTGGATGATGGTGTAGCGCGGCCCGCAGTTGGTGCAATTGGTGAACGGGTAGCGATAGCGGCGATTGGCGGGGTCGCGCAGATCGGCCAGGCAGTCCGGGCAGGTGGCGATGTCCGGTGGAACGAGCACGAACTGGCCCGCAACATCCTGCGAGTCGTGGATCGTAAACGCTTGATAGCCAATCGGTTCGAGGTGTTCGACGCGGATTTGGTCGAGCTCGGCCAAAGGCGGAGCCTGGCTGCGCAACTCGGCCTCGAACGCGTCGAGCGCCTCTGCCGGGCCTTCCACTTCGATGGTGACGCCCAGCGTGGAGTTGAAAATGTGCCCGCCAAGCCGGTGCCGCTGCGCGAGTTGGTACACCCAGGGCCGGAAGCCCACGCCCTGCACGATGCCACTAATTTGAAACTTTCGCCGCAAGACAAGAACAATACGTCAATCGGGTGAGTGAGAGCAAGCCGCTCGCGCAATAATCGGCAGAAATCGGCAGAAAATGGTTGAAATAAATCCGGGCAGCGGCGCTGGCTCGGGAAAACACAGGGCTAAACATGCCCCACCCGTTAGGTGATACCGTAATCCGTTGGTACCCGCCATGAAGATCTCTATGTTGTTGCTGGCGTGCTCGGCCGCGTTTGCCGCCGAGGCTTCGCTCGAAATCAAGGTCGATCAGGTCGGTTACCTGCCGGCCGCTCCCAAGATTGCGATAGTGGCCGCGCAGAAACCCGCTGCGGAATTCCTGGTGCGCCGTTCCGCCGGCGACGCCGTCGCGCTGCGCGGCCAACTCAGCGCCACCCAGCCCGACGCCGACTCGGGCGACGACGTGCAGATTGCCGATTTCAGCAAGCTCGAGGAATCCGGCCGCTATTATCTGGAAGTGCCCGGCGTGGGACGGAGCTGGAATTTCTCGATCGGCGCCGACGTCTACCGGCGCACCTACTACCTCGCCATGCGATCTTACTACGGGCAGCGCTGCGGAACCGCGGTGGATCTGGGCCCAGAGTTCCCCGGCTTCCGTCATGACGCGTGTCATCTGGAGGGAGCCTGGCACGCCTCCTCCGGCAAGACCGGCCCGCGCATTTCGCACGCCGGCTGGCACGACGCGGGCGACTACGGCCGCTACGTGGTCAACTCCAGCATCTCCACCGGCACGCTGCTGTGGACCTGGGAGATGTTTGGCGCGCGGGTGAGCCCAACCAAACTCGACATTCCAGAATCCGGCAACGGCACTCCCGACATCTTGAGCGAGATCAAATGGAACCTGGAGTGGATGCTCTCCATGCAGGATGAAGATGGCGGCGTGTGGCCCAAGCAGACCAGCGACCGCTTCTGCGGCTTCATCATGCCGGAAAAGGACACGCTGGTGAGCTATGTGATCGGCACCGGCCGGGAGCCTTATAAGACTTCCTGCGCTACGGCCGATTTCGCCGCTGTGATGGCGATTGCGGCGCGCGCCTTTCGGCCCTTCGACCGCGCCTACGCGGACCGCTGCCTGGCGGCCGCGCGCAAGGCCTGGGGCTGGGTCGAGAAGCATCCTGACGTGACCTTTCGCAATCCGCCCGGCATCGGCACCGGAGTCTACGACGACGCGAATTGCGCCGACGAGCGGTTGTGGGCCGCCGCCGAACTCTGGCGCACCACCGGCGAAGCGCCCTATGAAAACTACTTCCTGGCGCATTACGCCGAGTTCCACCCGGCCGCAACCAGGCCGCAGTGGTGGGCCAACGTTTCAAACCTGGCGCAGTGGACGTACGTGCTGGGCGGCGGGAAGAACGCCGCGGCTATCGGCGCCATCCGGCAGGAATCGCTGGCGGCCGCCGACCAGATTGTGGAGCGCACCGGCGCCAACGGATACCGCGTCAGCCTCGCCAGGATCGATTACGACTGGGGTTCCAACGGCAACGTGGCCAACTACGGAATGCAGTTGGTGGTGGCGAACGCGTTTCACCCCGATTCGCGTTACCGGCACGCGGCGCTCGAGAACTTGCACTACCTGCTGGGCCGCAACACCTTCTCGTTGTCCTTCGTGACGCGGGTGGGCGAGAACCCCTACCGCCATCCGCACCACCGTCCTAGCGCCGCCGATAAGAACCTCGGGGCGTGGCCCGGCCTACTCTCCGGCGGCCCCAATCCGGGGCGCGGGGATGCCGCTGCGAGGAAGTTGCCGGCCGACTTGCCACCGGCCAAAATGTACGTGGATGACGAGGGCTCGTACTCCACCAACGAAACGGCCATCAACTGGAATGCCCCGCTGGTATTTCTGCTGGCCGCGAGCCTGCCCGCGCAATAAGCCCTACTCCTGCAAGAAGCGCAATAAGCCCTACTCCTGCAAGAAAGGGTTGAACTGCTTTTCCTGGCCGATGGTAGTGATATCGCCGTGGCCGGGGATGACGGTGGTCTCCTCGGGCAGCGGCAGCAGCTTCTGGTGAATCGACCGCAGGATCTGGCGCCCATCGCCGCCCGGCAAATCGGTGCGGCCGATGCTGCCGAGGAACAGCGTGTCGCCGGCCACCAGCTTTCGCTCCGAGGGAATCCAGAGGCTGATGCTGCCCTGCGTGTGGCCAGGCGTGTGCAGCACCTGAAACTCGGTCTTGCCGAGTTCGAGCGTGGCGCCATCGTTGAGGGGCGCGTCGATTTCCACGCGCTCCGGCGTGGGCACACCCAGCCACAGCGCCTGGGTAGCCAGCATCGCCTGCAGGCCGGCATCGTTCAGATTCATATAAACCGGCGCTTGGGTGATCCGCTTGAGCTCGTGCGCGCCGCCGATATGGTCGATGTGCGCGTGGGTGATTACGATAGCTTTCACTTTCAAGGCGTGCTTAGCCAGCACCTCGAGGATCTGGCTGACGTCGTCGCCCGGATCGATCACCATGGCTTCGCGGGTCTGTTCGTCGCCGAAGATGGAGCAGTTACATTGCAGCATCCCCACCGGAAGGATCTCGTGGATCATACAAACCGATTGTATACTCAGGCTATGGTTGAGAAATTGAGCTTGCTGATGCGCTGGCTGCATATCGCTTCGGTGGCGTGCCTGAGCGGCGGGATGATTTACGGCTGGATCGCGGCGGGCGCGGCGGCGGCGCTCGATCCGGAAGCCCGCGCGGAGTTGGCCAGAAGGACGGCGGCGGCGTTCCGGCCGCTGGCGATGCTGTCGATCTCGTGTCTGGTGATCTCGGGCATCTATAACCTATTGGGCAATCCGGGACATACCCTGAGATACCACATCGTGCTGGGCGTGAAACTGCTGCTGGTGGCGCACATCTTCGCCGTCGCGGTCTTGATTACGCAGCCGCGCCACCCGCGGCGCGTCCGGCTGATGGCGGGCGGAGCGATTTCTTCGCTGATCGTGATTGGCATCGCAGCCTATCTGCACCGCATCTTCTAAAGTATGAACCAGGGTTACGAAGCTTTGCGGCGCGGCGCCGCGTGGATGGATTTGAGCGTGCGCGGGCGGATTGCGGTTCGCGGGCGCGACCGCGCGCGGCTGCTGCACAACCTGACCTCGAACGAAGTCAAGAAACTCGCCGCTGGTAGCGGCTGCTACGCGTTTCTGCTCAGCCCGCAGGGGCGCATCCAGGCGGACCTGACCCTGCTGGCTTTCGACGATCGTATTCTTCTCGACACCGAACCCGAGCTGCGGGAGAAAATCGCGCAGCATATCCGGCGCTACATCGTCGCCGACCAGGTGGAGTTGGAAGACGTGACGGCGGCCACTTGCGCCATTGCGCTCGAAGGTCCCGAATCGGCGCTGGTGCTGGAGAAGGCCGGCGGCGCGGCCCCCAGCGACGATTACCGGCATCTGCGTTGGCGGGATGCCGGGGATATCACGATCGCGCGCATCAGCCTGACCGGCCAGCCCGGCTTTCGCGTCTACGCCGCGGCCGGCGCCGCGGATGAAATCATCCACCGGTTCGTCGCAGCCGGCGCCCAACCGGCCACTGGGGAAGATGCCCGCCTGGTGCGCCTGGAAAACGGCCGGCCGCGCTATGGCGAGGACATCCGCGACACTTCGCTGCCGCAGGAAACCGGGCAGATGCACGCGGTGAGTTTCAGCAAGGGATGCTACATTGGCCAGGAGATCGTGGAGCGCATCCGCGCGCAGGGGCACGTCAATCGCAAGCTGGTGCAGCTCCGCCTCGATTCCGCCGCGCCAGCGGCCGCGGGCGCCAGGCTCACCGCGGACGGCGCCGAGGCCGGCGAGATCACCTCTTCGGTCTACTCCCCGGCGCAGGGTTGTGCCATCGCCCTGGCGTACGTGCGCTCGCTCTATGCCGCGCCGGGACAGGCGCTGGCAGCCGGCGATATGGCGGCTGTCGTGACCGGCTAGGGCGGCCAAAAGCGTACCCGTTGCCACAAAACATTTTCTTTCCATCCTGTTTTGGCCGGTTTCGGTGTATTCTGAAGATCGGGGAGGCGCGACACGGTCCAATTCTGCGTGCTGGCGAGTGGCAGCTCGGGCAACGCCACGCTGATATCGACCGGGAGAACGCGCATCCTGCTGGACGCCGGGCTGAGCATGCGCGAGCTGGGGCGGCGGCTGGCCACGGTCGGCGAGCAGCTTTCGGAAATCGACGCCATCCTGATCACCCATGAGCACTCCGACCACGTGGCCGGGCTGCCGGTGCTGGCGCGCAATCGCGGCGTCCGCGCGGTGATTTACATGACGCGGCTCACCGCACCCTCGATCGACTGGGGCGAAACGCCGCCGGCGCGCCTCGAAACATTTCAGGCCGGCGCCGCTTTTTCGATCGGCGACGTGGAAGTGGAGAGCTTCGGCATCCCGCACGACGCCGTGGATCCGGTGGGCTTCGCCTTCACCGCCGAGGGCGTCCGGATCGGCGTGGCTACCGACCTCGGCTACGTTCCCGAATCGGTCAAGTTTCATTTGCGGCGCACCGACCTGCTGCTGCTCGAGGCCAATCACGATCTCGACATGCTGAAGGTCGGGCCATATCCGTGGAGCGTGAAACAGCGGGTGATGAGCCGTGTGGGGCATCTTTCGAACCTGAGCATGTCGGACTTCCTGGAGCACGACCTGGACGCCGCGACCGCCCACTTGGTGCTGGGCCATCTGAGCCAGCAGAACAATCATCCGGAGATTGTGCGCATAGTGGGCCAACAGGCGCTCGAGGCCCGCGGCATTGGAGCGCGTCTGGAAATTGCGTCGCAGCACCAGCCGTCGGAAGTTTATCGGTTTTAGGAGTTGGTGGGACAGGCCATCGTTTTCGTGGCCTCTCATTGGCAAGCGGACGGAAGGCGACAGAAACCGATCGCCTGTCCTGCCACTACTGGACGGGAGCACTGGGACGACATGATTGCGCGCTACACGCGGCCCGCGATGGGCCGGATCTGGAGTGAGCAGAACAAGTTTCAGCAGTGGCTGGAGGTGGAACTGGCGGCCGCCGAGGCGCTGGCGGAGTTGGGCACTGTCCCGCCCGAGGCGGCGCGCCTGCTGCGCGCGCACGCCGGTTTCGAGGTGGCCCGCATTCTCGAAATCGAGCGCGAAGTGAAGCACGACGTGATCGCCTTCACCACAGCGGTGGCGGAGAGCATGAAGCAGGCCGGGCACGCGGAAGCTTCGCGCTGGCTGCACTACGGGCTGACCTCGAACGACGTGGTGGATACGGCGCAGGCGCTGCTGCTGGTGCAGTCGGCGGCCATCCTCCAGGCCGATCTGGAAGCGCTGCGGCTGGTCCTGAAACGGCGGGCGCTCGAATTCCGCCACACCGTGCAGGTGGGCCGCACGCACGGGGTGCACGCCGAGCCGATCGCGTTTGGCCTCAAGCTGGCCATCTGGCACGAAGAAGCCGGGCGCAATCTGAAACGCCTGGCCGCCGCGGCCGAGGATCTGCGGGTCGGCAAGACTTCGGGCGCCGTCGGCACCTTCGCCCACATCGGCCCGGAAGTGGAAGAGCGGATCTGCGCGCGGCTCGGCCTCGCCGCCGCGCCGGTGACTTCGCAGGTGATCCAGCGCGACCGGCACGCAGCCTTTGTCGCCGCCCTGGCGCTGGCGACCGCACTCTGCGAGAAGATCGCGCTCGAAGTGCGCCACTTACAGCGCACCGAAGTGCGCGAGGCGGAAGAATGCTTTTCGCGCGGCCAGAAGGGCAGTTCGGCCATGCCGCACAAGCGCAACCCGGTCACCTGCGAGCAGATCTGCGGCCTGGCGCGAGTGGTGCGCGCCAACGTGCAGGCGGCCTTCGAGGACGTCGGCCTGTGGCACGAACGCGACATTTCGCATTCCTCGGTCGAGCGCGTGATCCTGCCGGATTCCTGCATCCTCGCCGACTATCTCCTCGATAAGACGGTGAACCTGGTGGACAAGCTGCTGGTCTATCCGGACCGCATGCGGCGCAACCTGGAACTAACTCGCGGCCTGGTGTTCTCCGGCCAGCTTCTGCTCGATCTCGCCGCCGCCGGCATGCTGCGCGAGCAGGCTTACAAAACAGTGCAAGCCTACGCCATGCGCGCCTGGGAAGAAGAGTCGGATTTCCGCGCCGCGATTGAATCCGACCCCGAGATCCGCGCCGTCCTCACCTCCGACCAGATAGCCGAGTCTTTCTCCCTAGACCGCCAGTTACGCAACGTAGATAAAATCTTCGCGCGAGTGTTTCCGGGAGAAGTGGGGTAGCGCGGACGGGCGAAGGATGGAAACGGGTCTGGCCCTTGCGCCCTAGCCGCGGCCAGTCGAGAGTTTACATTCTTGCGGGACGGGCTTATTATCTTCAAATGCCCATGAGTACTATATGCGAAGTGCGGTGCCCAGGCGGGTGGAAGCAGATTCCGATTGACGAGGCTGTAGCCCTGAGGCCGCGGAACAAGCGCTGCATCGAATGCCGCAAGCCCGTGAGGGCGCACAAACGGTCTATTGACGGAATGGCGGCACACTTCGAGCATCTTCGAAAGAATCCGAGCTGCTCGCTCAGCGACCATCGCTGAATCTCAGGGCGGCCCGCTGCGCGTAACGCCTACCCGCTTTCACGGGCCATATCAGCCTGACACATGAGCTCCATAAAAAGAA
>DASWZP010000250.1:0-3650 GCA_036404395.1 Bryobacteraceae bacterium
TACGGCGAAGCGGGCGTCGATTACCCGGACAATAACATTCGATTCGCCGTATTCGCGCGCGCGGCACTGGGCGTGGCGCGCTACCTGTTCCGGCCCGGCATATTGCATTGCCACGACTGGCAGGCGGGCCTGGTCCCCGCATACCTGCACACCACCTTGGCCGGCGATCCCACGTTTATGGGCGTGAAAACGCTGTTCACCATTCACAACCTGGGCTACCAGGGTCTGTTTCCCTCGACCGCGCTGAAAGAGGCAGCCCTGGACGCAACTGTCTTCAACCCCGGCGGCCTCGAATTCTTCGGCCAGGTCAGCTACATCAAGGGCGGCATTTCCTTCGCCGACGCGCTCTCCACCGTCAGCCCTACTTACGCGCGCGAGATCCAGACGCCGGAGTACGGCTGCGGTTTGGATGGCGCTCTGCGCGCGCGCGCGGCGGTGCTGACGGGCATCCTCAACGGCGCCGATTACCGCGAATGGAGCCCGCAGAACGACGGGCTGATTCCCGCGCCGTACTCGGCGGAGGATTTAAGCGGCAAGCGCACCGCCAAAGAGCAGCTCCTGGCGGAGCTTGGTTTTCCGGCGGAAGCCATTGGCCGGCCGCTGCTCGGCATGGTTTCCCGCTTCACGCAGCAAAAAGGCGTCGATCTGGTGACGGAAGTAGCCGGCGAAATCGTCGCCGAAGATGTCTACCTGGTGGCGCTCGGCACCGGCGAGCCGGAGTACGAGGAAGCCTTCCTCGCCATGGCGCAGCGATTCCCCGGACGCGTCGCGGTGCGCATCGGCTACGACAACCGGCTGTCTCACTTGATCGAGGCCGGCGCCGACATGTTCCTCATGCCCAGCCGCTACGAACCCTGCGGCTTGAGCCAGATCTACAGCCTGCGCTACGGCACGGTGCCCGTGGTTCGCGCCACCGGCGGCCTGGATGATACCATCGATGAGAGCACCGGATTCAAGTTCCGGGAGTATTCCGGGGCAGCTCTCGCGGGCGCCGTTCGCGCCGCCGTTCAAGCCTTTTCCAATCCGGATGAATGGCGCGCCATGATGTTCCGCGGGATGCAAAAGGATTTCTCCTGGAAGGCTTCCGCGCAGGAGTATGCGGCATTATACGGGCGATTATCGGCGCGCGCGTGAATCCTTTTTTCCGGAGCCGATTCTAATATTACAGGAGATGAGATGGCAGGTCAGAACACCTTAACCTTTACCGACTCTTCGTTTGACCAGGACGTCCTCCGGGCGGAAGTTCCGGTTTTGGTGGACTTTTGGGCCGAATGGTGCGGCCCTTGCAAGCAGATGGGTCCCACCATCGACGTGGTGGCCAGCGAATACGCGGGCAAGGCCAAGATCGGCAAGCTGGACGTGGACTCGAACGACAAAACCGCCATGCGCTACAACATCCGCGGCATTCCCACCCTGCTGTTGTTCAAGGGCGGCCAGGTGGTGGAGCAGCGCGTCGGCGCCATCGGCAAGTCCGAAGTCCAGAAGATGCTCGATTCGCACGTGTAAGCCAGCAGAGGGCGCGCCAGAAGAGACAGATCAGAAGACAGAAGTCAGGAGACAGAAGTCAGAATGGCGGCGGCGTAGGCGCCCAGCAGCCGGCTGACTTCGTCGGCTGTGCTGGCAAGCTTGGAAGTGTCTCCGTATCCCAGATCTTGAGTCAGAATCAAATAATAACGGCACTCCTCCAGCGAGCCCTCAGCCACGTTCATGAAACGCGCCTTGTCCGTCTTGCCGCGCCGGCGAAAGCCCTCCGCGATGTTGGCTGGCACCGATACCGCCGCTCGCCGCATCTGCGACGCCAAACCGTATGTCTCCACCTTTGGAAAACCCGAGGTCAACCTGTAGATGGCCAGGGCGAACTCGTGCGCTTTCCGCCACACCAACAGGTCGCGAAAGCTCCGTGCCGCTGGTTTTGACGAGGCCATAAGTTGATCTCCTGGCTCCTGCCTTCTGTCTTCCGACTTCTGACTCCTACCTTCTGTCTTCTGACTTCTGTCTTCTTCCTACCTAACTCCCAGCCGCCTGTGGTCTTTCAGAATGCAGCGGTCCATCACAACCGCCAGGCCGGCGGATTCGGCGCGGCGCGCGGCATCTTCATGCACGACGCCTTCCTGCATCCAGATCGTCTTGGCGCCCTTGCGAATGGCGGCTTCCACGATCTCCGGCACGTGCTCCGAACGGCGGAAAATATCGACGATGTCGACCGGCTCGGGAACCGCATCCAGCGACGCATACGATTTTTCGCCCAGCACTTCGGTGATGTTCGGGTTGACCGGAATGATGCGGTAGCCCACGCGTTGCAAGTACTCCGCCACGCCATGGCTGGGGCGGAAGCGCTTCGCCGATAGCCCTACCACCGCGATAGTTCGGGCCGCGCCGAGGATGTCCGCGATCCGGTTCATGCGCCCTTTTGCCCGGCTGCCGCCGGCTTCGTGCGCAGCGCGCTCCGCAGTCTGCCTACTTCGTCTTCCGTCAGGTGGCGGAAATGGCCCGGCTTGAGCGGTCCCAATTCGACGGGACCGACGCGCACCCGCCGCAGTTTTTCCACTAGAAAATCGAAGTGCTTAAACATCAACCGGATTTGATGATTCCTGCCTTCGAAAAGACGCACCTCGTACCAGGGATTCTGCGCGGCGTGGATCAGCTTCAGCCCGGCCGGCAGCGTACGCTTGCCCGAAAGCGGAACGCCGCGGCGGAACTGCTCCTCCTGTTCGGCGGTCAGCGTGCCATTCACTTTCACCACGTAGGTCTTGGGCAGATGCGTGGTGGCGGACATGATGGCGTTGGCCATCTCGCCATCGTTAGTGAGCAGCAGCAGCCCCTCGCTGTGATAGTCCAGACGGCCCACCGGGTAGACGCGCTCCTTCACCCCGTGCAACAGGTCCATCACCGTGGCGCGCTGCTGCGGGTCGCTCACCGTGGTGACGGTGTTGTCCGGCTTGTATAGCGCGATGTAGACGAGCCGCTTGGGCGCGCGCAACAGCTTGCCATCCACCTTGATGTGGTCGCGCTCCAGGTCGGCTTTGGAGCCAAGTTCGGTGACCGCGGCGCCATTGACCCAGACGCGGCCCTCCGTGATCATCTGCTCCGCGTGGCGCCGCGAGGCCACGCCCGCGTGAGCGAGAATCTTCTGCAGCCGCTCTTCCGCCATCAATTATCCCCGGAAGACGGTTCTTCGCCAGCGGACGGAACTTCGGATTCCGCCGCCGCTGGTTCGGGCTCGGCGGGTTCGGGCTCGGCATGCCCAGCCCCTGCGGGTTCCGATGCTCCGGCTTCCGCCGCCGGTTCGCTGTCGCCGAACGACATGCGACGAATCTCTTCGAATTCCTTGAGCGAGGGCAACTCGCTCAGGTCTTTCAAGCCGAACTGAATCAGGAATTCCTTGGTGGTTTTGTAGAGGATCGGCTTGCCAATCACGTTCTTGCGCCCGGCCGCCGCA
Organism: Bryobacteraceae bacterium; assembly: GCA_036404395.1. Lineage (GTDB taxonomy): Bacteria > Acidobacteriota > Terriglobia > Bryobacterales > Bryobacteraceae > Bog-375. Next base: position 3,440 of record DASWZP010000250.1, read on the forward strand.
ATCAGCTTGCGGTCGAGCAGCGTCTTCAGCACGCCCGCGCCTTGCACGCCGCGAATTTCCATGATCTCCGGCGCCGTCGCGGGCTGCTTGTAGGCCACCACCGCCAGCGTTTCCAGCGCCGGCAGCGACAGCTTGAGCGGCGGCTTCAGGCTTTTGACGAAGGTGCGCACCGCGTCGTGATGCTCGGCCTTGGTGGCCATCTTGTATCCGC
>DASWZP010000251.1:0-25879 GCA_036404395.1 Bryobacteraceae bacterium
GCTTGCGGTAGGGGTCGCGGCGTCGGTATCCGCGGGCACCGTAAGCTGGGTGGCGTCCATCTCGCCGGACATCCAGTACAGCGAGAAATCGTATCGGCCTTTGAGGCCGGTCGAGTCGGTTACCGGCTTGCCGAGCGCGCCGGCAAGCATCCGGGTTAACTGCTCTATCTCGGCGTTGGGGGCCTGCCAGCGGGCCTTCCCATCCATGACCAGCATGTTGGTTTTGCCAGGAGGTATCACTGGGAATCCGAACTTATCCACGGAAGGCTCGCCGCTCACCCCGTCGTCTTGGGCGAGAACCTGAGTTGGTGGCTTCAGCTTGGGTCCGCCTTTCGCGACCGTCAGCTCAAAGGTCGGCATGACCCTCGTTTCCTGGTGCACTTTGAGCTGGAAGCGGTCAGCCAGCAGATTTTGGAGCATGATCGGAATCTGCTCCTTGGTTGCGCCGTCCGGAAGCTTCGCAATAATGTCGAACTGTTCGGTGTTAAGCCAGTCGGGGCAGGCTAGCTGGAACCGGTAAATGCCGTACGCCAGGGTGACCAGCCTGGCGACGGTCACATGGGAAAACATCATGCGCCCAGGATCGCTCGTTCCAGGACCGCCCCGTATTCCAACGTAATAACGTCCCCCGCCGGGCGGCGCAGATGGCTTGATGGAAACGACCTCGAAGCTGCTCAAAGTGCCGGTGGGCTGGGCGTGCGCGAAAAAGATGGCGAAGGTGATGATGATGAGCGCGGCGCGACAGAGCACGGCATAGTCCTCTCCGGGCAGTATGCGCCGATTCCGTTGGTCTTAGCAATGGGGAACTCTAAGTCCCTTCACATATTTATGTGATACACTGAAAACTGTGAGCGACCACAAGAACGTCACGCTGAGTCTTCCCGAGCCCTTGCTGCGCCGGTTCCGCGTTTACGCAGCCTCACGCGACCAATCCATGACCGGGCTGATGGCGGAGGCCATACGGAGCCTCATGGAGCGCGACGAGCAGACCACCAGGGCCAAGGAGCGGTTTCTCAATCGCGTCCGCAACGCCCCAGATCTGGGTACGGGAGGCGTGATTCGCTGGTCGCGGGACGAGATGCATGAACGCTGAATTCGTGGACACGAACATCCTGATCTATGCGCACGACCGCAGCGCAGGTGGCAAACACACGGCGGCAGTTCAATTGCTCAGCCACTTGTTCGAGCAGGGGGCAGGCGCGCTGAGCGTCCAAGTGCTATCGGAGTTTTACGCGGTAGCGGTCGGAAAGCTCGGAATGAATAGTCAGTATGCCGAGGACGCCGTCGCCGACCTTGGGAGTTGGATGATTCATCGGCCCTCGCATGAGGACGTGCTGCGTGCCTCCCGGTTGTTCCGGCGCTACAAGATCGGATGGTGGGACGCGATGCTGCTGAATAGCGCGCTCGAACTCGGCTGCACCACCTTGTGGAGCGAAGATTTCCAGGACGGCCGGCGGTATGGAAGTCTGACGTTGCGCAATCCGTTCGCATGACGACTTGCCGATTTACCGGCAAAAGTCCCGAAACTCTGAAACTATTGTAGACTCAATGCATGGGTTTATTTCATCGGAGCGGCGGTTATACGATCTTCATTCCGGAGATCGACGCCGAGCACAGGACGTTGTTCCGGCTGGCTGACGAATTGGAAGGGGCCATGGCTTCGCGCGCGCCTCAAAAGCGCGGCGAGGTGCTGCAATCCCTGGTTTCCCAGATGCAAAACCACTTCGCCCACGAAGAGCGCTTGATGCGGGCGAGCCGTTATGACGCGCTCGAGTGGCACAAGCGCCAACACAATGGAGCGCGCCGCCGGGTCAAGCGGTTCATCAAGCGCATCGAGGAAGGCGACCGCAAGGCCGGAGCTGAGTTGCTCGAGTACCTGGCGGGCTGGCTGCAGAATCACATACCGGTGACCGACCGGATGATGGCCGCCTATCTGCGCAACTTCGAGCGGCGCCGGGCGGCGTAAGAGGTGGGATAGGCGATCGGTGTTTGTCGCCTGTCACGCCGCGGTCGACTGGCGAATCGCGACAGGGTCGACTAACCCACGAGGTTCCGGAATCCCGGCAAATCACCGGCGGCAAGACCGCCGGCGATACCGCGGGCCGGCGGCCCGACAGACCACGAAAGGCGATGGTCTGTCCTACCGGCGCTTCAGTCCGTCTTGGTGGCGACGAAGAAGGTCCGCCCTTCGCCCAATTGCCCAGCCATGCCCAAGTCGCCGGCATCGTAACAGAGCAACTCGCCGAAGCCGGCCGCCGCGAGGGCCTGCGAAATCTCATCCGGCGAGTAGCAGCGCTCCTCGATCGTCACATCCGACCGCTGCCACGCGCCTTCGAGCAGGCGGAACATGGTGACCGTGATGCGCGCGATGCGAGAGTGGGCGTCGAAGGCGGCGCCCGTGATGGTGAGCAGGTGGTCGTCGCGCACCAGCGCGAACGATTCGCCCCAACGCGTCTGGTAGGCGTCGTCGAGGAGCATGTCGAAGGCCAGCAGGCCCCCTGGGCGGAGGGCGGCGGCGATGTTCCGGAACGCGGCCCCGAGCGCCGCCGGTTCCAGCAGGTGGTTGAGCGAGTCGAAGGTGGATACGGCGGCATCGCAGACGCGAGGCAGGCGGAAGCTCGCGGCATCGGCCAGTATAAACTCCGCCGCAGGAGCGTTGGCGCGGGCGTAGACCAACATTTCGCGCGAAACGTCCAGGCCGGTGACGCGGAAGCCGCGCGCGGCGACGAGCGCCGCCAGATAGCCGGTGCCGCAGCAGACATCCAGAATGTGAGCGCCCGGCGCCAGGCGGTCGAGCCAGATGCGCGCCAGGATGGGGAAGGCCGCGGAGTGAAACTCCTCGCTCCAGTACCGGTTGTAGAACCAGGCGAAATCGTCGTAGCAGGCCACAATCCCGACTCGTCTTCAGCATGGCATACTGGAGGTTCTATGCGAATCTCAGTGTGGATTGCCATGTTCGCGGCCGGCGCGGTGGCGCTGGCCGGGTGCTCCTCGTCGAGCGAGCCCAAGAAAGACCAGCCCGCCGCGGATGCGTCCGCGTCACAGCCCGCGCAGCAGGAAGCCGCCGCGCCGCAAAAACAGGAAGCGCCGGCTTCGTTTCAGGTGCACGCGCCGGCCACCTTCAACGTGACCTTCGACACCACCAAGGGCCCGGTGGTAGTCGAGGTCCATCGCGATTGGGCGCCCATCGGCGCCGATCGTTTCTACGAGCTGGTGAAGTCCGGCTTCTTCGACGGCTGCCGCTTCTTCCGCGTGTTACCGAACTTTGTCGTGCAGTTCGGCATTGCCGGCGATCCGGCGGTGACGCGCAAGTGGAAGGACGCCAACCTGGTCGACGACCCGGTGCTACGGCACAACGTGCGCGGCACGCTGGTCTACGCGAAAACAGGAGCACCGAACTCGCGCACCACGCAGTTGTTCATCAACCTGGTGGACAACTCGCGGCTCGACGCCGACGGCTTCGCGCCGTTTGCCACGATAACTTCGGGAATGGACGCGGTGGATGCGATTTACGCCGGCTATGGCGAAGCGCCCCAACAGCCGCTCATCGAAAGCCAGGGCAACGCGTACCTCCAGCCGCAGTTCCCCAAGCTGGACTACGTTCGCAAGGCCACCATTCAGTGATATAGTAGTTGGTGCCCCGATCAGAAGGGGACCAGGAAGTTACTAATACAGGGTCAAACTTGAACGACGCGGCCCGGCGGAGGCAAACGCTTCCGCCGGGTTTTTTCGTTTGGTAGGACAGACGATCGGTTTCCGTCGTCTGTCGCGCGTCGCCAGGGGGAACCGCTTGACAGGATCAGACAAACCGCCTGGAAAGTCCGGGAGTCCCGGCAAAGCACCGGCGACAAGATCGCCGGCGTTACGGCGCTCAACTGCTCGCGCCCTTCCGCCGGTACCCCACCTTCTCGAGTTCTTCTTTGGCCACTTCGGCCGTGTTGGCGTGAATCGTCACGGTGTCTTCCACGCTTTGCGCGTAGCCGCCGGCAAGCACGATGGCGACCGGAACTCCCTCTTCGAGCGCGGAGCGGATCACCAGCCGGTCGCGCTCCCGCAGGCCCTCAAAGCTCAGCGAGAGGCCGCCTAACTGGTCCCCGGAATAGGGATCGGCCCCCGCCACGTAGAGGATCAACTCGGGGCGGAACATCTTGAGAGCCGGGCGGTACCCACTGCCCAGACGGTCCAGGTATTCGTCGTCGGCCACGCCATCGGCCAGGTCAATGTCGAGGCTGGACGGCGGCTTATAAGCGGGGTAATTGTTGTATTGGTGAATCGAGAGCGTGAATACCGAGGCGTCGCCCGCGAAGATGGCCGCGGTGCCGTTGCCGTGATGCACGTCGCAATCGACCACCATGGCGCGCTCAATGAGCCCATCGCGCTCGACGCGCCGCACGGCGACGGCGATATCGTTGATAGCGCAGAATCCTTCGCCGTGATCCGGACAGGCATGATGGAAGCCGCCGCCCAGGTTGTAGCCGATGCCGTCTTCGATGGCCAGCCGCGCCGCCAGCATGGAGCCGCCGGCCGCCAGCCAGAAGCCTTCCACCAGGTAGCGCGAATAGGGAACTTCCAGTTGCAGAATCTCCTGGTAGCTGAGGGTGCCGTTCGAAAGCTTCTCGATCCAGGCGCGGTCGTGCGCCAACCGCAGGTCCTCATCGGTGGCGGGCTGCGGAGCGACGAAGTCCTCTTTCACCGCAAACCGCGTCCACAGCATGCGGTCGTGCAACCACTTGAATTTTTTCGAAGGGAAGACGTGTTCGCCGAAGTGCAGGTCGTAGCGTTCGTGATAGACCAGACGGAACGGCAGCATGGCCGCTTCTCTACCCGTCACTCTCCGATTGCAAAGCCGTCACCACGGCCACGTTGAAAATATCTTCCGCCCGACAGCCTCGCGAGAGGTCGTTGGCCGGCTTCGCGAGGCCTTGCAGAAAGGGCCCGATGGCCATGGCCCCGCCCAACCGTTCCACCAGCTTGTAGCCGATATTGGCCGCGTCCAGATTGGGAAACACCAGCGTGTTGGCGCGGCCGGCCACCGGCGAGCCGGGCGCCTTGGAGCGTCCGACGACTTCGGAGACCGCGGCATCGGCTTGCAACTCGCCATCCACGTTCAGGTCCGGCGCGCGCGCCTTGGTGATGCGCAGCGCCTCGACAACCTTGTCGACCGCCTCGCCCTTCCCGCTTCCCTTGGTGGAAAAGCTCAGCAGCGCCACTCTCGGTTCCGTGTTGAGCAGCACGCGCGTGGTTTCCGCCGTGGCGATGGCGATATCGGCCAACTGCCCCGCGTCGGGATCGATCACCACCGCGCAATCGGCGAAGGCCATCAGTCCGTTGTGGCCCAGCGATCGATCTTCGAGCGCCATGATGAAGACGCTCGACACCAGCCGCGCCCGCGCATGCGGTCCCACTGCGTGAAGCGCGGCCCGCACGGTTTCGGCGGTGCTGTTGGCGGCGCCGCCCACGCTGCCATCGGCATCTCCGGCGGCCACCATCAGCGACGCGAAGTAGAGCGGACGCCGCGCGATTTCGGCGGCCTCCACCTGCGTGATGCCCTTGGCGCGCCGGCGCTCATAATAGACGGCGGCGTAGCGTGCGACCGCCGGCGAGGCCGCCGGATCCACGAACTCGACGCCCGCCGGCCCATTGCCGGGCTTGGCGCCGATGAGCACCGGCCGCACCACGCCTTCGCGCACCAGCCGCGCCGCCGCTTCCAGAACCCGCGGGTCGCCGCCCTCGGGGAACACAATCGTCTTTTTCAATTTGCGGGCGCGCTCGATGAGCCCCGCCATGAACAATCCGGCCGATTCAGGCATCGTCATCAAGTGTAAAGTCTAACAGGTGGCAGGGCGGGGCCGGGACAGACTCCTCTGTCCCAAGGCGCTGCTTTTGCGCCGCGTGGACAGAGCGGTCTGTCCCGGGTCTCCATAAAACCCGACAGACGACAAAAACCGATCGTCCGTCCTACCGAGCCGGGCATACCGCCGTGCGCGGCTATATACTGGCGTTTCGAAAACAATCCGGGCACTGGAGTCCCGGCACAATGTTCAGGGTTTCTCTTTCTTTCCTGGCGGCTCTGCTGCCGTTGGGTGCACAGCAGTACACGCTCGGTGTGGGCGTCTATCCGGGCGACCCGAAACAGAACTTCGCGCCTTCGTTTCGCGTGGACAGCACGACTTATCGCAACCTGGCGCTGCACCGCGCGGCCTATCAATCGAGCAGCTACGACTACAACCTGACCGCGCAGCTCATCACGGACGGCATCGTCGAGACGAAGCTGCCGCACTGGGTGGTGGTCTCGACGAGCGAGCATGGCGTGGTGGCGAAGCATGAGCGAGAGAACGTGCTGGATCACAACTGGCCGACCAGCGCCGATATGCGGGGTGCCGACGTCTGGGTGGATATGGGATTCCTGGGCAGCGGCGCGGCGCCGGAAGTGGACCGGGTGGATATAGATGCGTCGGCGCCTTCGCGGGACAACCAGGAATACAGCTTGATCCTCTCCGGCTCAGAGGACGGCAAGAACTGGCGGGAGCTGCAACGCAGTGCAGGAAGCCTGCGGCAGACGGGCGAGTTCAAGCCATCGCTGGCGCTGCCCGCCCCGGTTCGCAGCCGGTATTTCCGCGTGGAACTGCGCTGCGGCCGCAACTTGAATTGGCGCGTCGGTGAGGTCGCGTTCTTCCGCGGCGGCCGGCGGCTGGATCTCGGCGGCCCGTACGATTTCACGAGCGCGTGGATGAGCGCGGGCAGCGGCGAAGAGTGGGTGTATGTCGATCTGGGCGCGCAGTGCACGTTCGATCGCGTGAAGCTCGTTTGGATCCGCCGCGCCGCCGAAGGCTCTCTCGAGGCGTCCGACGACGCGATTCACTGGCGCACGCTGGCGCCGCTTCCAAACGCGAATGGCGCCATCGATGAGATCCGTCTGCCGGAACCGGCGCAGGGCCGGTATGTGCGGCTGCTGATGACCAAGCCGGCATCGCCCGAGGGTTACATCCTCAGCGAAATGGAAGTTTGGGGGCGCGGCGGGCCGATGCCCATGGCGCATCCGGCTGCTGCCATCGAGACCGGCAGTCCCGTGATTCTCGCCGGCGGCCGTTGGCGAGTGGAACGGGAATCGCTGGTCAAGGCGGATGGCGCGGCGATCTCACGGCCCGGCTTTTCGGACCGCGACTGGCTGATCGCAACGGTTCCGGGCACGGTGCTCACCAGTTACCTGAACGCCGGCGCGATCCCCGATCCGAACTATGGCGACAACCAGAATCTGATTTCGGATTCGTTTTTCTGTGCCGATTTCTGGTATCGCGATGAATTCGTAACTCCGGCTACGCTCGGCGGGCGGCGTGTCTGGCTCAATTTCGACGGCATTAACTGGAAGGCCGACGTTTATCTGAATGGCGAGAAGCTGGGGCGTATCGAAGGCGCATTCATGCGCGGCCGGTTTGACGTCACAGGCAAACTGCGCCCCGGCCAGGCGAACGCGCTGGCGGTCCGCATCGAAAAGAACCGCACGCCGGGATCGACCAAAGAGAAGACGATCACGGGTTTTGGCAGCAACGGCGGCGCGCTGGGCGCGGACAATCCGACGTTTCACTCCTCGATCGGCTGGGATTGGATGCCCGCCGTGCGCGGACGCGACACAGGCATCTGGAACAGCGTGTACCTGACCGGGAGCGGGCCGGTGACGATCGAGGATCCGTTGGTTTCGACCACGCTGCCGCTGCCCGACACCTCGCGTGCGGACATCGGCATCGAACTGACGCTGCGCAACCACGATCCGCGGCCGGCTAAGGGCGAGCTGCGTGTGCGATTCGGTGAAGCAGCGTTCGCCATGCCCATAACTGTGGCCGCGTCGTCAGCGAAGACGGTGACGCTGGATCCCGCCGCGCACCCGGAGTTGCGGCTGCGGAATCCGAAATTGTGGTGGCCCAATGGCTATGGCGATCCGAACCTATACGCGGTGGAATTGCAGTTTATAACCGCCGATGGGCAGTCATCCGATATCAAGGAGTTCCAGACGGGCGTGCGCCAGTTCACCTACACCGAAGAAGGCGGCGCGCTGCGGATCTTTATCAACGGCCGGCGTTTCGTGCCGCGCGGCGGCAATTGGGGCTTCAGCGAAGATCTGTTGCGCTATCGCGCCCGCGAATACGACGCGGCGGTGCGCTACCACCGCGACATGAACTTCACCATGATTCGAAACTGGGTGGGGCAAACCGGCGACGACGCTTTTTACGAGGCCTGCGACCGCTACGGGATCGTGGTGTGGCAGGAGTTCTGGCTGGCCAACCCGTGGGACGGCCCCGATCCGGACGATCCGGCGATGTTCCTGCGCAACGTCCGCGACACCCTGCTGCGCATTCGCAATCATCCCTCCATCGGCCTTTATTGCGGCCGCAATGAAGGGTACCCGCCGGCGGTGCTGGACGAGGGCATTCGCCAGGCGCTCGGCGAACTGGCTCCCGGCAGCCATTACATTTCCGATTCGGCGGACGGCGCGGTGAGCGGCGGCGGGCCGTATGAAGTGAGGCCGCTCAGAGAGTATTTCAGCCTTCTGCCGAAGCCGACACTCCATAGCGAAATGGGTTCGCCCGATGTTCCCACCATCGAAAGCCTGCGTGCCATGATGCCCAAAGAAGCGCTCTGGCCGCCCAACCGGACCTGGGGCGAGCACGATCTGGGACGCGGGCCAAACGAACGCCGGGGCTCGTTTTTCAGGCACATCGACGAGAGCTACGGCGGGGCGAAAAATGTGGAGGAGTTTGCCGAACTGGCGCAGTTCCTCGACTACGAAACGTATCGCGCCATGTTCGAATCACAGAGCCATTACCGCATGGGAATGCTGATCTGGATGAGCCATTCGGCGTGGCCGTCGCTACTGTGGCAGACCTACGACTACTATCTCAATCCCGGCGCCGGGTACTTCGGCAGTAAGAAGGGCGCCGAGCCGCTGCACATTCAATGGAACGCGGCAGACGAAACCGTCGAGGTGGTGAACTACAGTGGCGGCGATGCGCGCGGCCTCGCGGCTCGCGTGGAAGTGCTGAACCTGGATGGCTCCGTGCGCTGGGAAAAAACCGCGCCGGTGGATAGCACCGAGGACAGCACAGTGACCTGCATCAAGATGGAATACCCGGCCGGGCTGACCGCGGTGCATTTCCTGCGGCTGAAGCTGTCGCGCCAGGGAGAAACGGTCTCCGAGAATTTCTACTGGCGCGGCCTGGACGCGGGCGACTATCGCGCGCTGCGCACGCTGGCCGCGGCGGATGTCGGAGCCGCCACGCGCGCGGAGCAGCGCGACGGGCGCTGGCATCTAACCACCGAACTGCATAACGTTTCGGCCACGCCCGCGCTGATGGTTCGCGTCAAGGCCGTCCGCGAAAAGACCGGCGACCGCATTCTGCCCGCGCTCTACAGCGACAACTATGTGGCGTTGATGCCCGGCGAGCGCCGAACAATCGCGATCGATTTGGCCGATGCCGATACGCGCGGCGAGAAACCGAGCGTGGTGGTGGAGGGCTTCAACATGGCGGCGCGGTGAAGGGCCATCGGCGAAGCTCTCTCACGCCGGGACGTACCGTTTGACGGCGATGTCTCTGGAATGTTGCCGCGTTTGCGCGACGTCGTAGGCAAGCTGCATGCGCAGAAGGTGGTCCATGTCCGGGCCGAACGCCTTTTCGATGCGCAGGGCCATTTCCGGCGTCAGCGCGGCCTTGCCGTGAAGAAGGTCGGAGAGCGTTGCGCGGCGCACATTCAAAACCTCCGCCGCTTTCGACACATTGAGGCCGAGGGCCTCGATGATCTCGGTTTTGATCAGCTCGCCCGGATGGGGCGGGTTCTTCATGAGCATTGCGGGCCTCCTAATGGTAGTCGATCAAGTTGATATCGCTGGCGGTGTTCGTCTGTTCGTCGTAACAGAAAACCAACCGCCAGTTTCCAGTAACCGTCAGGCTCCAGAATCCTCTTAGGTCGCCTTTGAGTGGATGCAGCCTCCAGCCGGGAAAGCGGCTGAGCTGGTCCAGATTCTCGGCGGTCTCGATGGCGAACAGAAGATTGCGCACCTTGTCCACCATCGCGGGAGGCACTCCCTTGGCGTTCGCGTCCTCGTGGAGTTGCCTTAGCCCTCTGTGGCGAAAGCGGACAAGCTGCATGTCATCTCTTCATGATCTCAGTATGTACGGTTATACCGTACATGTCAAGTTCTTGTTGCGGTACAATATGCCGCATGTCCCGCACCCAGACCCTGCTCACCGATTCCCTCCTGGCTTACGTCCGCGAGGTCACGCTGCGCGAACCGGAGGCGCTGCGGAGGCTGCGCGAATCGACCGAAAACCACCCGCGCGCTTCGTGGCAAGTGTCGCCCGAGCAGGGCCAGTTCCTGCACCTGTTGACGCGTTTGACCGGCGCGGGCAGAGCTCTCGAAGTGGGCGTCTTCATGGGCTACAGCTCGACCTGGATTGCGCTCGGCCTGCGGCCGGGCGGAAGGCTCATCGTCTGCGATAAGAGCGAGGAATATGCCGCCATCGCCCGGCGGACCTGGCGCGACGCCGGCGTGGAGGATCGCATCGAACTGCGGCTCGCGCCGGCGCTCGATTCGCTGGACGCGTTGTTGAAGGAGGGCCAAGCCGGCAGTTTCGATTTCATCTTCATCGACGCCGATAAGGGGAACTACATCCAATACTATGAGCGCGCGCTGCGCCTCGTGCGGCAGGGCGGGCTGATCGCCGCCGACAATGTCCTGTTCCACGGCACGGTGGCCGACCCCGCAAACCGCGATCCCGACACCGAAGCCATCCGCGAATTCAACCGCCACCTGCGCGCCGACCAGCGCGTCTCGCTCAGCATAGCCACCATGGGCGACGGCCTGGCTTTGGCGGTGAAGCTGTGACGGCGCGGCGCGCCCGCCGCGGAGCGTGAAAAGTGCAAGAATGTTGGGGAAAGGAATCGTGCTATGAAGCGTGCTTTGATTTTGATGGCAGCCTTCGCCGTGGCGGCGGTGGCCGCCGATATCGCCGGCACCTGGAAAGCGACGGCGGAGGGCCCTAACGGATCGATGGAACGAACCTTCGTTTTCAAAGTGGACGGAAACAAGCTCACCGGAGAAACCACCAGCACGATGTTGGGCAAGTCCATCATCACGGACGGGAAGGTGGACGGGGACAACCTGTCGTTTACCATCACCGCCGACCTTCAGGGAACGGAGCTCAAACTGAACTACAAAGGGAAAGTCAGCGGCGCCGACCTGCACCTCACCTCGGAAAGAGCTGGCGATGGAGGCGGGCAGTCCATCGAATGGACCGGCAAAAAGGTTCAGTGAACTCCCCCGGCCGGGCGCCGGCGATTCAACGAAATTCGCAGGTGCAACTTGATTTTTTGGTTGGGCCATTTGATTATAGTTTGAGGCTAGAACAAATTCGCGTTTGAACGGCCCGCCTATGGCGCTCCCTCGCGAACCGGCCTTGGACCGGCCGTAGGGCCAGGCATGCCTGGCCCGGCTTCCACGAGCAGTGCCACCAGCATGATTACGAGACCGCATATATGAAACCACCAACCAAGAGCAAGAGTGTGCCTCTTTACCGTAAGCGCGATTTGCCGGCGGCGAAGCGCGTGCGCGACCTGTTGTCGCGAATGACGTTGGAAGAGAAGGCCGCGCAGATGATGTGCGTTTGGCAGGAGAAGGCCGGCAAGCTGGTGGACGCCGATGGCAACTTCGATTTCGCCAAGGCAAAAAAAGCCTTCCGGCACGGACGCGGCATCGGCCAGGTGGGCCGGCCGAGCGACGCGGGCGGCGGCAAGGACGCGCGCGGGATGGCGGAGTTGACCAACGCCATCCAAAAGTTCTTCGTCGAAAACAGCCGCCTGGGCATCCCGGTGATCTTTCACGAAGAATGTCTCCACGGCCACGCGGCCATCGGCGGCACCAGCTTCCCGCAGCCGATTGCGCTGGGGGCCAGCTTCGACCCGGAGCTGATCGAGTCGCTGTTCACCATGACCGCTCTCGAGGCGCGGCTGCGCGGAGCCCATCAGGCACTGACGCCGGTGGTGGATGTGGCGCGCGACCCGCGCTGGGGCCGCGTCGAAGAGACCTACGGCGAGGATCCTTACCTGGCATCGCGAATGGGCATCGCGGCGGTGCGCGGATTTCAGGGCGACGCCCAATTCCGCGACAAAACGCGCCTTATCGCCACGCTCAAGCACATGGCCGGCCACGGCCAGCCGGAATCCGGCATGAACTGCGCTCCGGCGGACATCTCCGAGCGCGTGCTGCGGGAGACTTTCCTCTTCCCCTTTGAGCAGGCGTTACACAAGGGCGGGGCCATCAGCGTGATGGCATCCTACAACGAGATCGATGGCGTGCCGTCCCATGCCAACCGCTGGCTGATGCGCGACGTTCTGCGCAAGGAGTGGGGCTTCGATGGCTTCGTGGTATCCGACTACTACGCGATCTGGGAGCTCGGTTACCGCCCCGACACGCACGGCCACTTTGTCGCCAAGGATAAGAAGGAATCGTGCGCATTGGCGGTGCGGGCCGGCATCAACATCGAGCTGCCGGAACCGGATTGTTACCTGCATCTGACCGAACTGGTGCGCAAGGGCGTGCTGAAGGAAGCGGAACTCGACGAAATGGTCGAGCCCATGCTGCGCTGGAAGTTTCTCCTGGGCCTGTTCGACGACCCGTATGTGGACCCAGAGGAAGCCCATCGCGTAGTGGGCTGCGACGCGCACCGCGCGCTGGCGCTCGAGGCGGCGCGCCGCTCGATCACCCTCCTCAAGAATGAAGGCGGCATAGCGCCGCTCGATGCGAGCTCGGTCAAGACCATCGCGGTGATCGGCCCCAACGGCAACCGCAGTCTGCTGGGCGGCTACAGCGGCAAGCCCAAGACCGAAGTTACCGTGTTCGAAGGCATCCAGGCCAAAGCCGGCAGGCGGGTGAAGGTGCTCTATAGCGAAGGCTGCAAGATCACGCAGCCAGGCTCGTGGAATCAGGACGAAGTGCTCGCCAGCGACCCGGTGGAAGACCGCAAGCTGATCGCGGAAGCGGTCAAGGTGGCGCGCAAAGCCGACGTGGTGGTGCTGGCCATCGGCGGCAATGAGCAGACCTCGCGCGAGGCCTGGAACCTGAACCATATGGGCGACCGCCCCAACCTCGACCTCATCGGCAGGCAGCAGGAACTGGTCGATGCCATCGCCGCCACGGGCAAGCCGGTGATCGTGTTTCTGTTCCACGGCCGGCCAAATTCGATCCAGCGCGTGGCGGAAAAAGCGGCGGCCATTTTCGAGTGCTGGTACTTGGGGCAGGAAACTGGCGCCGCGGTGGCGGACGTGCTGTTTGGGGATTACAACCCCGGCGGCAAGCTGCCGATCTCGGTGCCGCGTTCGGCGGGCCATCTGCCCGTGTTCTACAACTACCGGCCATCCGCCCGGCGCGGCTATCTGTTCGACGACGTCACGCCGCTTTACCCCTTCGGCTTCGGCTTGAGCTACACGACATTCAAGGTCGACAACGTTCGACTTTCGAAGCGGCGTATGGCATCGACCGGGTCGACTGAAGTGCTGGCCGATGTCACCAACACCGGCACGCGGGCGGGCAGCGAAGTGGTGCAACTGTATATCCGCGACCTGGTCAGCTCGGTGACGCGGCCGGTGAAAGAGCTGAAAGGGTTCCGCAGAGTCGCCCTGGAACCGGGCCAGACCGCGACGGTCCGCTTCGAGATTACGCCGGAGTCGCTCGCGTTCTGGGACGTGAACATCAAGTACCGGGTGGAACCAGGGGATTTCGAAATCATGGTCGGTACCTCGTCGCGGGATGCCGATCTGCAGAAGCTGGTTCTGCAGGTGACGAAGTAGGCCCGCCGGACAAGAGAAACGGAATCATATGACTGAGAGACTTTCGCTCTCCGAGAAGATCGGCTATGGCCTCGGCGACATGGCCGCCAACTTCGTCTTCCAGGCGATGCTGGCATTGCAGTTCAGCTTCTATACCGATACCTTCGGGTTGACGCCGAAGCAAGCTGGGACGCTGTTCCTGGTGGTTGGCCTTTGCGTGGCGGTCCTCAATCCGGTAATGGGCGTTATCGCCGACCGGACCAACACGCGGTGGGGCAAGTTCCGCCCGTACCTGCTGTGGACCGCTCTCCCCTTCGCCATCTTTGGCGTGCTCACCTTTACCACGCCGAGCCTGAGCCCGGCCGGCAAGCTCGTCTACGCGTACGTGACGTACACGCTCCTGCGCATCGTATACACGGTGAACAACGTGCCTTACGCGTCGCTCACGGGTGTGATCACGGGCGATCCCGACGAGCGCACCAGCATCGCTTCCTGGCGGCAGATTTTCGCCAACGCCGCCGGCTTCATCGTGCAGAGCCTGGCGGTGCCCCTGATCGCAGTCTTCGGACAGGGCAACTCGGCCAAGGGTTATCAGTGGACGATGGGGCTGTTTGCGGTTCTCGGCGGCGTGCTGTTCGTCATCTCCTTCGCGGCGACCAAGGAGCGGATTCAGCCCGACCCAAAGCAGAAGAGCGCGCTCGGGCAGGACCTCGCCGGCCTGATGAAGAACGGGCCGTGGATCGCGCTGTTCCTGGCGACTTTGTTCTACTTCATAGCGATCGTGATGCGGTCGAGCGTCATGCTGCCGTACTTCAAGTACGCCGCCGGCGACCAGAACCTTTTTAGCTGGTTCAACGGCTTCGGCCTGGCATCGCTGCTGGTTGGCGTCGCGATGTCCTCCAAGCTATCGGCGCGCTTCGGCAAGCGCAATCTATTTCTGGTGAGCATGGTGCTGACGGGGATTCTCGCCGCCGTTTTGTTCGTTCTGCCGGCGCATTCCACAACCGTCATTTTCGCTTCCGAGATTCTGCGCCAGTTTGCGTTCGGCATTTCCTGCCCGGTGCTGTGGTCCATGATGGGCGATGTGGCCGACTACGGCGAGTGGAAGACCGGCCGCCGAGCCACCGGAACCGTTACCGCGGCGGTGGTGTTCGCGCTGTGGGCCGGCCTGGCCCTGGGCGGCTGGATCACCGGTTTGCTTTTCGATGCCTACGGCTACGTGGCGAACGCCACGCAGACCGCGACTTCGCTCACGGGCATCCGCATGGTGGCGAGCGTTTACGCCGGGCTGGCCTTCTTCGCCACCGCCCTCTGCCTCTTCTTCTACCCGATCACGAAGGAGCTCAACCGGAAGATTGCCGACGAGCTGGCCGCGCGGCGGCTGAAGTTCGCGCCGCAGGAGCCGGGGGCGTAACCCGCCTTGGTAAAAAGGAGCACCCCAGACATGTCCGCGAAGCTTATCCTAATCGCCGCGCTTTTGACGGTTCCTCTATCCGTGCCGCTCGCCGCGCAGGCCACATTGAAGGATGCTTTCCAGGGGGATTTCCGGATTGGCGCGGCGGTCGGCCAGTCAATCTACGCCGGTGGCGATGCCGCCGGTACGGCCCTCGTCGAGACCCAGTTCAATTCCATCTCTCCGGAGAACGACCTGAAATGGGAGCGGATCCATCCCACGCCGCAAGGTTTCAACTTCGAACCGGCCGACCGTTACGTCGAGTTCGGCGAGAAGAATCACATGTTCATCGTCGGCCACTGCCTGGTCTGGCACAGCCAGACGCCACGCTGGGTGTTTGAGGACGACAAAGGTAATCCCGTCAGCCGCGAGGAGTTGCTACGCCGCATGCACGACCACATCGCCGCCGTGGTGGGCCGCTATCGGGGGCGCGTCAACGGTTGGGACGTGGTTAACGAAGCGCTGAATGAGGACGGCACGCTGCGGCGGTCGCAGTGGCAGCGCATCATCGGCGACGACTACATCGCCAAGGCGTTCGAATACGCGCACGAAGCCGATCCCAAGGCCGAGCTGTACTATAACGAATACTCGCTCGAAAACGAGGCCAAGCGGAAAGGCGGCGTGGATCTGATCCGCAAGCTGCTGGCGCAGGGCATACCGGTCGCGGCCGTCGGCCTGCAGGGGCACTACAACATGGAGTGGCCGGCCGTCGAGAACGTGGATTCCACCATCGCCCGGTTCCGTGAGCTTGGCGTCAAGGTGAACATCACCGAGCTCGACGTGGATGTGCTGCCGCGCGTCCGGCCCGGAAACAGCGCCGACATCTCCGCCAGGGCCGAAGGCAGCGCCAATTCCAACCCATATACTGCCGGGTTGCCGGCTCCGCAGCAACAAGCGTTGGCCGCTCGATACGCGGCCTTGTTTCATGTTTTTTTGATGCATCGCGACGCAATTACGCGGGTAACTTTTTGGGGTGTCACCGACGGCCATTCCTGGTTGAACAACTTTCCGGCCAGAGGCAGGACCAACTATCCCCTGCTGTTCGATCGCGAGGGAAAACCCAAACCGGCGTTCGACGCCGTTGTGGCGGAAGCGCGCGCGGCCCGCTGAGCGTTGGTAGGGCATGCTTTATTAACTTGCCCGCCATCCCATAAGAAAATCCGATTCCCGGAATAGAAACTTCTGTTTTGGTGACCTCGCGACCCTAGGGGAGAATCAAGGGAGTGCCTTGTGTGCACTGCTCCCCGAGATGAGACGCCTAACTCCGTTGTTACTATTTGCCTCCGTCTTCGCGCCTGGTTTGCTGGCGCAAGGCGCTTCGGACCTGAACGCCCGAATCTCCGCTGTAGAAGCTGCCGCCCAATCCGCGCAGAGCGCCGGCGATAACGCCTGGATGCTGACGAGCGCGGCGCTGGTGCTGCTAATGACCGGTCCGGGCCTGGCCTTGTTTTACGGTGGTCTGGTGCGCCGGAAAAACGTACTGGGCACGATGATGCAGAGCTTTGTCCTGATGGCCGTGGTGACCGTCATCTGGGCCGTGGTTGGTTACAGCCTGGCCTTCGGTGGCAGTGGGTACTTTATCGGCGACCTGCGGTTTGCCCTGCTGCACAACGTCGGCGCCGCGCCCAACCCGGATTACGCGCCCACCATCCCGCACCAAACCTTGATGATTTACCAGTTGATGTTCGCCATCATCACCCCGGCGCTGATTTCCGGAGCCTTCGCCGAGCGCATGAAGTTCAGCGCCATGCTGCTGTTCACTGCGCTCTGGTCGCTGATCGTTTACTTCCCCATGGCGCACATGGTGTGGGGCAAGGGCGGCCTGCTCAACGCCTTTCTCGGCGGCAAGTTTCCATGCTTCGATTTTGCCGGCGGAACGGTGGTGCACATCACCTCCGGCGTTTCGGCGCTGGTCTGCGCGCTGTACCTCGGCAAGCGCCTCGATTTTCCCAGCCCCGAGATGAAGCCGCACAGCCTGGTATTGAGCTTCATCGGCGCCTGCCTGCTCTGGGTGGGCTGGTTCGGATTCAACGCCGGCAGCGCCCTGGCGGCGTCCAGCCTGGCCACCAGCGCCTTCGTGGCTACCCATTTTGGCGCCGCGGCCGCCGCGCTCTCCTGGATGCTCGCGGAATGGATACACTCCGGCAAGCCGAGCGTGCTGGGCGGTATCTCGGGCGCCGTGGCGGGACTGGTGGCCATCACCCCGGCTTCCGGCTTCGTCCAGCCGTTTCCCGCCCTGGGAATCGGTTTCGCGGCCGGCATAGTCTGCTATTTCATGGTGGTCAAAGTCAAGAACATGTTCGGCTACGACGATGCGCTGGACGCCTTCGGCGTGCATGGCGCGGGCGGCACGCTGGGCGCCATTCTCACCGGCGTTTTCGCCACCAGCGCCATCAACAGCGGCCTTAAGGATTCCGCCGGCCACGTTCTGCCGCTCGGGTTAGTGGATGGCAAGGCCTCGCAGGTGCTCAATCAGGTGATAGGATGCGGTATAGCGTGGGCCCTCGCCATCGTAGGCACGCTCGTGATTTTGAAGGTGTGCGACGTCTTGATCGGCTTGCGTGTGTCGCCGGAGCAGGAGATGGAAGGTTTGGACGTCTCCCAGCACGGTGAAGAAGGGTATATCTTCGAATCGTAAAGTCCCAGGAGACTCATTCCATGAAGAAGATCGAAGCGATTATCCAGCCGTTCAAGCTCGACGAAGTGAAAGAGGCGCTGAAGGCCATCGGTATCGATGGCATGACCATTACCGACGTGCGCGGCCATGGCCGCCAGAAAGGGCACCGCGAAGTGTACCGCGGCCAGGAATACAATGTCGACCTCCTGCCCAAGGTGAAACTGGAAATGGTGGTTCCGTCGGGCCGCTACGAGGAAGTGCTGAAGACACTGACCGCTGCCGCGCGCAGCGGCAAGATCGGCGACGGTAAGATTTTCGTCTTCGATGTCGCCGAAGCCGTACGCATACGCAACGACGATCGTGGGGAAACCGCTCTCTAGTATCGCGCCCAGTCCCGCGCCGCCCGTGCTTCTCGACACCGGCGACGCGGGCACCGCTCTGGCCGAACGTTCGGCCTGCGTCGACCGGGTGGTTTCGGCCGCCGCGACGCAAATCCTCTTTCCCGCGTTTCCCACCGGCGGCCCGGCTCTGGTCGCCGTGGGCGGCTATGGCCGCCGCCAGATGTTCCCCTATTCCGACGTGGACCTGCTGCTGCTGTTCCGGACCACTGCGCAGGCCGTCGAGCGCAAGGACGCCATCTCCGCCTTCCTCCAGCAGCTCTGGGACTCCGGCCTGCGGATGAGCCATTCCGTGCGCACGCCCGAGGAGTGCGCGGAGGTGTACGACCAGAACACCGAGCTCAACATCTCCCTGCTCGACCAGCGTTACCTGGCCGGCGACCGCGCGCTCTACGCGGCTCTGGCCGCCAAGCTGCCCCGCTTCGTGCTCGCCAATCGGGACGTGCTGGCGCGCAACCTGGCGCGTCTCACGCGCGAACGCCATGCCAAGTACCGCGACACCATCCATCACCTGGAGCCGAACGTCAAGGAAACCCCCGGCGGCCTGCGCGATTTTCAACTGGTCTGCTGGCTGGAACAATTGCGCAATACCGAAAGCCAGCGTCTGGGTCTGGCCGCGCCGCCGCCCGAGTTGGAGCAGGCCTTCCGGCACATGGCGCGCCTGCGCACTTACCTGCACCACTCGAGCGGCCGCGACAACAACACGCTGGGCTTCGAGGCGCAAGACTCGATCGCCGAACAGGCCGGCGCCGACACGGCCGCGTGGATGCGCGAATACTTCCGCCACGCCCGCGCCATCCATCGCGCCGCCATTCGCCAGCTCGAGATCGCCGAGGCGCAGAACAGCGGGCTCTTCGCTTCCTTCCGCGACTGGCGCTCGCGCCTCGGCAACGCCGAATTCAGTGTCCACCGCGAGCGCGTCCATGTGCGCGAGGCGCAATCGCTCGATGCCGATCCGGGCGTGATGCTGCGTCTTTTCGAATTTGTCGCCCGCCACGGCATGCGGCCTTCCGCCGAAGCCGAACAGCAGATCGCCGCGCGCCTGCCGCGCCTGCGCGAACACTTCGCGCGGCAGCCGGTGTGGCGCGCCCTCGATCCCATGCTCTCACTGGCGCACGCGCCGCTGGCCGTTCGCTCCATGCACGAAACCGGCGTCCTCACCGCCCTGTTTCCCGAGCTCGCGGCCATGGAATGCCTGGTGATTCGCGATTTCTACCATCGCTACACGGTGGACGAGCACACGCTGGTGGCCATGCAGAACGTCTGGAACATCCAGGGGCCGTACAAGGACCTTCGCTCGGAAGTGAAGCAGCCGGCCCTGCTGCTGTTCGCGCTGCTGTTCCACGACGCGGGCAAAGCCTCGGCCGACGAAGGCCACGTGGATGCCTCGCTGCGCCTGGTTCACGCGGCCGCCCACCGCATCGGCATGCCCGATCAGGACCGCGAGACGGTGATATTTCTGATTGGCTGCCACCTAGAGCTCTCCGCCACCATGCACTCGCGCGACATTTTCGACCCTTCCACCGTCGCCGCCGTTACGCGCATGGTAGAAACCGTCGAGCGCCTCAAGCTGCTCACCTTGCTCACCTATGGCGACATCAGCGCGGTCAATCCCACCGCCATGACGCCGTGGCGCTCCGACCACTTGTGGCAATTGTACCTGGCGGTCTATAACGATTTGACGCGCGCACTCCAGACCGACCGCATCGAGCCCGAACCCACCGGCTCGCCGGAGCGCATCGCCTTTCTCGCCGGCTTTCCCACCCGCTACCTGCGCACCCACACGGAAGCCGAGATCGACGAGCACATGGCGCTCGCTTCGCGCAGCCGCGCGACCGGCGTTGCCGTCGATATTCGCAAGCTCGATTCGGCCTGGCAGTTGACGCTGATCGCCGCCGACCGTGCCGGATTGTTCGCCGCCGTGGCGGGAACGCTCTCCAGCTTCGGCATGAACATCGTGCGTGCCGAGGCTTTTTCCAATCGCCGCGGCGCCATCCTCGATACTTTCACCTTCGAAGATCCCCTCCACACGCTGGATCTGAACGCGAGCGAAGTGGATCGGCTGGCCTCCGTGGTGGAGCGCGTGCTGGCCGGGAAGGTGGACGTCCGCCAGTTGCTGCGCAACCGGCCCAAGGCATCGCCGCCCACACAAAAGGCCGCTATCGCGGGCCGGGTTTCGTTCAACTCCGAAGCCAGCCGGACTGCCACACTGGTCGAGATCGTGGCGCAGGACCGCCCCGGCCTCCTCTACGATCTGGCGTCCGCGATATCTACCATCGGCGCCAATATCGAAGTCGTTCTCATCGACACCGAAGCGCACAAGGCCATCGATGTCTTCTACGTCACCTCGCAAGGCGGCAAGCTCACCGAGGCCCAGCAAGGCGCCCTGGGCGAAGACCTCCGCCGCGCCTGCGCCCCCGCATAACGTGGCCTAAGTGGGGCAGGTCCCCGACCTGCCAACCGCCCCGTAGGGGCGCGGTCGGTTTCGCCTGCCAACTGGCATGTCCGATCCGTCACAAATGGCTGTATTCCAGTGAGTTGCAGGCGCTCGCTGGAGGCGTCCCGGGCCTTCCGCTCACCCCGCTAATTCACCCATTCCGATTCGAAAAACGCCGTTCGATGGATAGCGGTTCCTTTTCAATTGGTTATCGGCGCAAGATGGCCTCAATCAGGGAATTTGGGATGGTTTATGAGCACTCAGACTGTCGAACCACATGTGTCTCCGTCTGCCAACCTTGTGCAGATCGGTTCTATTGAAGACGTAATTCAGCAAAGGCTGGCCGAGGAGCGCGCGCGACTGGAGCGCGAAGCCGGCGTGCCCAAGCAGGACGTTCATCACTTCAAACGGCCGGTGGAGCGTCCGTTCACCAAACAGGAGCGCGCCTTCACGACGCTGCTGTTCGGGGGGCTCACCTGGAAACACGAAAAGCTGGTGCACGGCGCGCTGGAGGGGCTGGGATACAAGGCGCGGCCGGTGCCCACGCCCAACGTGCGCGCGTTTCAGCTTGGTAAAGAGTACGGCAACAACGGCCAGTGCAATCCCACTTACTTCACGGTCGGCAACCTCGTGCAGTATTTGCAAACCCTCGAAGAGGAGGGGATGAGCAAGCAGGAGATCATCGATAATCACGTCTTCTTCACCGCCGGCGCCTGCGGCCCGTGCCGCTTCGGCATGTATGAAGCCGAGTATCGGCTGGCGCTGCGCAACGCCGGGTTCGACGGTTTCCGCGTGCTGCTGTTCCAGCAGTCCGGCGGCCTGAGCCAGTCCGACGCCGAAGCCGGTTTGGAAATGAACCTGGATTTCTTCCTGGGCATCCTCAACGCGCTGAACTGCGGCGACGTGATGAACGAAGTTGCCTACGCGATCCGCCCGTACGAGATGGAAGCCGGCGCGACCGACAAGGTGCTCGACCAAAACATGGAGTATCTGCACGAGATCTTCAAGACCAAGCGCCCGTGGCGGCTTAACGGGAACCTGGCGCGCTATCTGGGAGGCTTCTCCGATACCGCGCAGTATGTCGGAAAGTTCGTGAGTCAGATCAAGGGCGACGATTACCTGCCGGCCCTAAAACACTGCCGCGACCGGTTCGACAGCGTCGAAATCGACCGCCTGCGCGTGAAGCCGATCGTCAAAATCACCGGCGAATTCTGGGCGCAGACTACCGAAGGCGACGGCAATTTCAATATGTTCCGCTTCCTGCAACGCGAGGGTGCGCAGGTGCTGGTGGAACCGATCGGCACCTGGATCATGTACATGATCCACCAGGTGATTCAGAAATACAAAGACCTGAAGGGGCTGGAGGAAGGCGCCATCATGCCGCCGTTGTGGCGGCTCGGAACGCGCGCGAAAATCGAGATAGGCTTCCGCCAGAAAGTGGCCAAACTGAAACTGGCGGAGGCCATCTTTAAGAACGAATACCACAAGATCGTGGAAGCGCTGGGCGGCATCGCGCACCACCTTGCCGATCAATATGAGCTACAGCGCATCGGCCATCCGTTCTATAACTCGCGCGCCGGTGGCGGCGAAGGCCACCTGGAAGTCGCCAAGAACATTTATTACTCGAACAAGGATCTGGCGCACATGGTGCTCTCCTTGAAGCCATTCGGCTGCATGCCCTCGACGCAATCGGATGGCGCGCAATCGGCCGTGGTCTCCAATTTCAAGGACATGATCTACCTGCCCGTCGAAACCTCGGGCGAAGGTGAGATCAACGCTCACAGCCGGGTGCAGATGGCGTTGGGCGAAGCCAAGAGCAAGGCCAAGAAGGAATTCGCGGAGGCGCTGGAACGCACCGGGCTGACTTTGGACGCCTGCCGCGCCTGGGTCGACAAGCATCCCGAGACCAAGCGGCCGACTTATCACGTGCCGCACACCAAGGGCGTGGTCGGCCAAGCCGCCAACTTCGTCCATCACATCGCCCAGCGAATGCACTCGTAGGGGCCGGGCATACCCGGCCCGCGCTGGGACCTCGATCAGGCGGCACGAACGGAATCGCAAATGGATAAACACTTCCTTATCGGCATGGATGTTGGCTCGACCACGGTGAAAGCGGTGGTGATCGATGCCGCCACCGACCAGATTCTGTGGCAGGACTACCAGCGGCACGACACCAAGCAGCCGGAAAAGGTGCTCGAATTCTGCCGGCGTTTCGACGCGGAGATCGAGGGCTTCAGCGCCGCTAACTCGCGCATCTTCGTCACCGGCTCGGGCGGCAACGGACTGGGCGGTTACCTGGGCGCCAAGTTCGTGCAGGAAGTCAACGCGGTTTCGCTCGCCGTCGAGCGGCTCTATCCCGAATGCGGTTCGGTGATCGAACTGGGCGGGCAGGACGCCAAGATCATCATCTTCAAAAAGGACCCAGAGACCGGCCGCAAGAAGAAAATCCCTTCGATGAACGACAAGTGCGCCGGCGGCACCGGCGCCGTCATCGACAAAATCAACGCCAAACTGCGCATCCCCGCCGAGCAGCTCTGCCAGATGGGTTATCAGGGAATGAAGCTGCATCCGGTGGCCGGCAAGTGCGGCGTGTTCGCCGAGACCGATATCAACGGCTTGCAGAAGATGGGCGTTCCGCCCAATGAGCTGATGGCTTCGCTGTTCGAGGCCATCGTGATGCAGAATCTTTCGGTGCTGACGCGCGGCAACACGCTGCAGCCGGTGGTGCTGCTGCTGGGTGGCCCGAACTGCTACATCCAGGGCATGCGCGACTGCTGGAAGCACAACATCCCGAAAATCTGGGAAGAGCGGGGCACGCCGCTGCCGGAGGGCGTGCCGCCGGAAGACCTGGTCAAGACGCCGGACAACGCGCAGTATTTCGCCGCCATCGGTTCGGTGGAATTCGGTAAGACGGAAGACGACGAGGTTGGCCAGTACGCCGGATGGGAGAAGCTAGCGTGGTATGTCGACATAGGCCGCGACGAGGAGAAAACCAAGCGCGGCGGCACCGGCGGCCTGGCCAAGGATGACGACGATCTGGCCGCATTCAAACGCAAGTACCGGCACAAAAAGTTCGTGCCGGCGACTTTCCAACCGGGCGAATTGGTGGAAGGCTTCGTCGGCATCGATGGCGGATCGACGTCCACCAAAGCGGTGCTGATTTCGAAGGACCACAAGCGCCGCATTCTGGCCAAGACGTACCAGCTCTCGAAAGGCAACCCGATCGAAGACACCATTGAGGTGCTCGAAAAACTCAATCGCCAGATACTCGACCAGGGCGCGGACCTGAAGATTCTGGGCGTCGGCACCACCGGCTACGCCAAGGACATTCTCAAGGATGTGGTGGGCGCGGACGCGGCGCTGGTCGAAACGGTGGCGCACACCGAGGCCGGCCTGCATTTCTACGACGACGTGGACGTGATCTGCGATGTGGGCGGCCAGGATATCAAGATCATCATCCTCAAGCACGGCCGCGTGAAGGATTTCAAGCTCAACACGCAGTGCTCGGCCGGCAATGGCTACTTCCTGCAATCCACCGCGCAGGGCTTCAACGTGCCGGTGGAGGAATACGCCGACACGGCTTTCGGCGCCAAGGGATTTCCGTCGTTCGGTTATGGCTGCGCGGTGTTCATGCAGTCCGACATTGTCGATTTCCAGCGCCAGGGATGGAAGCCGGAAGAGATCATGGCCGGACTGTGCAACGTGCTGCCCAAGAACATCTGGCTCTACGTTTCGCAGATTCCCAATCTTTCCGCCATCGGCCGCCGCTTTCTCTTGCAGGGCGGCACGCAATATAACCTCGCGGCGGTGAAGGCGCAGGTGGATTTCATCGAGTCGCGCTTCAAGGGCAAGGACGTGCAGGCGGACGTCATCGTCCACGAACATTGCGGCGAAGCCGGCGCCATCGGGGCCGCGCTCGAAGCCGGGCGGCTGTTTGACAACGGCCGCAAGTCCACGTTCATCGGCCTGGAGGCGGCGCGCGGCATTCAGTACAAGACCACGCGCAACGAGAGCACGCGCTGCTACTTCTGCAAGAACAAGTGCCTGCGCACGTTCATCGACGTCAAGACTTCGATCGTGAATCTGGAACTCAAGCCGCCGGTGAAGACCAAGGTGCCGCTGGAAGCCGGGGCGCAGCGGTTGATCATCGCCACTTGCGAAAAGGGCACCGTGGAGAACATCGAGGAGATGCGTCACATCAAGGGCGACCTCGACAAAGTGAAGAAGGCCAATCCGAACTTCGTGGAGATGGCCGCCAAGGCGGTCTTCCGCGTGCCCGACCCGCCGCTGGTGGCCGACGCGCCGCCCAAGCTACAGATCACGGCAGCGCAAAAGAAGCGGGCGGCGCTGATGAAGAAGCGCGGCGAATTGCGCATCGGCATGCCGCGCGTGCTGAACATGTACTCTCAGACGCCCGTGTTCACGGGGTATTTCGCATCGCTCGGCATCAAGGCGGAGAACATCGTCTATTCCGACTTCACCAGCGAAGAGCTGTATAAGGAGGGCGCCAAGCGCGGCGCCATCGACCCGTGCTTCCCCTCCAAGCTGGGCATTCCGCACGTCCACAACCTGCTTTATCGCGTGCATGCCAAGAAACCGCTCGACATCATCTTTTTCCCGATGATCGATTGCCTGACCAGCGATCTGCACTCGGTGCAAGCCAGCCGCTCCTGCCCCACGGTGGCGGCGACGCCGGAAGCGGTGAAGGCGGCGTTCACCAAGGAAGGCGACCTGTTCGCCGAAAAGGGCGTGACGTATCTGGACACGTTCGTCAACATCTCGAAGCCGGATATTTTCGAGCGGCAGATGTACGAACAGTTCCGCGACGTTCTGGGCCTCTCGCCGGAAGAGAACCACCGGGCGATTGAGGAAGGCTACCGCGCGCTCGACCTGTTCAACAACGTTACCATGCGCGGCGCCGCGCGCGAGGCGCTGGAAGAGTTGGAACGCGAAGATAAGCTCGGCGTGGTGCTGCTGGGCCGGCCATATCACAACGATCCCGGCATCAATCACGAAATCCTCGAGGAGTTCCAGAAGCTGGGTTACCCGGTGTTCACCGAGGACTGCCTGCCGATCGACGATGACATCGTCTGGCGGCTGTTCGGCGACGACGTGCTGGCCGGCGAGATCCCGCACCCGATGGCCATCACCGACGT
>DASWZP010000252.1:0-34817 GCA_036404395.1 Bryobacteraceae bacterium
CTGGAAGTGCTGGCCGCGCTCGGCCGCCATGCCGAGATCGTTCTCACGCTCGATTCCGCCGCCGCGCCGGAATTGCGCGCTCGCCTGGCAACGATGGGTTTTGCGGAACAGCATATGCCGCGCGTCCGCTCCACACCGGCCGTGAATGTGGTGCGCGCGCCGAATGTGGAGCGCGAAACCGAAGAGATCGCGCGCCGCATTCTCGAACAAGCCGCGGCGGGCCGGCCGTTTCGCGAAATCGGCGTGGTGGTGCGGCCGGAACCCTACGTGCCGGTTTTGCGGACCACCTTCCACCGCTTCGGCATTCCGGCCCGTTTCTATTTCGACGAGCGGCTCGACCGGCATCCCGTCACGCGCTTCCTGGCCGGCGCCATCAACGCCATGTTGGGCGCATGGGATCACACCGAAACGCTCGCCGCGCTGCGCCTCGCGCCGCGCTGCGCCGCCTCCGGCGCGATGGACCGATTCGATTTCACGGTGCGCGAGCAAGCGCCCAATTCCGGCATCGGCGCTTTGAAGGAGATGGCGCTCGAAGCTCGCGCCGAAAAGCTGCTGCCGCTGATCGAAGAGATGGGCGCGCTGGAGGAGTGGCTCTCCTTCGTCCTGTTGCCGAAGGACTGGGCGCGGCGCTTCGCCACCCTGCGCAACCTGTTCCGCCCGGCGGTTGCTGCTTCCGATGTCGCGGATCGGGAGCTGGTGTCGATGTGGCGCAGCCAGGCCGCGGCGCTGAAGCTGTTCGACGACGCGATGGCCGAAGCCGCGCTCGCGCTCGATCCGGCGGCCGAGATTCCGCTCGAGCCATTCTGGCGCACGGCCGAAGCCGTGCTGCGCCTCAAGCCGCTGCGCTTCCACGACGACCGCCGCAATGTGGTCCACGTGCTCAGCGCACACGAAGCGCGGCAATGGGTGCTGCCGATCGTGTTTGTCTGCGGCATGCTGGAACGGCAGTTCCCGCAACTGCACCGGCAGGATGCGTTCTTTCCCGATGATGCGCGGCGCCGCCTCAATTCGGCCGGCATACGCGTGCGCACGGCGGCCGAATTCGAGCGCGAGGAGCGGGCGCTATTCGATTCCGCCGTCACCCGAGCCACCATGCTGGCGACGCTTTCCTATCCCGCATCCAATCCGCGCGGGGAATCCAACCTGCCGTCGATTTTCCTCGAAGACTTCATTGCACCTCCGCAGGACGCGCCGGGTGTCGCGCCGCGCCCGCGCTTTCCGCGCGAGCCCCGGCCGCCGCGGCCCATCGCGCGCGCTTCCCTGCTCCACGCGCTCGTGGAAAAAACCTCGCATGTTTCGCCGACCTCGCTCGAAAGCTATCTGCAGTGCGGCTTTCAGTATTTCGGCCGCCAGACGCTGAAGCTGCAGACGCGGCCGCCGCGGCCGGACCAGCGGCTCGATTTCATGCTGCAAGGGAATATCGTGCACGGCGTGCTGGCCCGCTGGTGGGTGTCGGGTGGCGATATCGCGACCGTCTTTCGAGAGGCGTTCGAGAGCGCGCTGGAGGAACTGCGCATTCCCTCCGCTTACCACACCGAGCGGCTGCGCAACACGATGCTCGACGACTTGCTCAAGTTCGCCGCAGACACCCAGTGGCCGCGCGGTCAGTTTCGCTCGCGCACGGAAGAGAAGATCTACTACACTCTCGCCGAAGACACCGAGATACGCGGCAAGATCGACCGGCTCGACGAAGCGAGCGAAGGCCGCGCTTTCGTCTTCGACTACAAATACAGCAACGCGCAAAACACCAGGAAGAAGCTGGGCGACGAGCGGCTGCTGCAAGCGCCGCTGTATCTGATGGGTGCCGCGGAGCAATTCGGCGTGACTCCGGCGGGCGTGTTCTACATTGGCTTGAAGGGCGGCGTGGAGTACGTGGGATGGAGCGATGCGGGCGAGCTTGGCTCGCAGCCGATGCCGGAGAACTGGTTTGCCCGCACGCGGGAACGGGCGCGGCGCGCGGTGGAGGAGATTCGCGAAGGCCGCATCGAGGTGAGGCCCGCCGATCGCGACCAATGCCGCTTCTGCCAGTGCCGCGACATTTGCCGCATCGAGGTTCCGATGGCGGCGGTGGTTGGCGCATGACGGAAATCGACTTCACTCCCGCTCAGCGCGCGGCGATCGAGGTTGCCGGGCCGCCGCTCGACACTTGCGTGGTGGCGGGGCCCGGCTCCGGCAAGACCACCGTGCTGGTGGAACATTTCCGGCAACTGGTGGAGGCCGGCGTGAGCCCGCAGCGCATCCTCGCCATCACCTTCACCGAAAAGGCCGCCGCCAACATGCGCGCCAAGCTGGCGGAGGCTTGTCCGGAGATCCGCGCCCAACTGGAGCGGGCCTGGGTATCCACGGTGCACGGGTTCTGCACGCGGCTGCTGAAGGAGAACGCGGTCTTCGCCGCGGTGGATCCGGAATTCTCGGTGGCCGATCCAAGCGAATCCTGGCGCCTCCAGCAGGAGTCGATCGCGGCCGCCATCGATGAGCTGTTCGAGGAACAGCCGGGCGCGGTGCGCGCGCTGATTCGCGGCCTTTCCGCGTTCGACTTCGAAGAGGCGCTGCTTTCGGCATACGATGCCATGCGCTCGGCGGGCAAGCGGGTGGAAGACCTGGCTGGCTTTGCCCAACCGGCTGGAACCGGGATGGCCGATTTCGCCGCCACCGCGGCGGCCCTGGCGGCCGACGCAGCCACCACGTGGAGCATCATCCAGATACTGCACCTGGCCGACATTCGCGAAAGCGCGGAGCGCATCGTTCACGCTCCCGGGCCGCTCGAAGCCTTGCACGCGCTGGCGGCGTTTCCGGCCAATCTGCGGAAATCGAAAAGCGGCACGACAGCTTATTCGTTAGTGAAGAGTCTCAAGGACCAAGCCGGTAAGTTGACTTACTCGCTGATCACCGAGCTGTACCGGTATGAGCGGCGCACGCTGGTCGACATATTGCGCCGGTTCGACCGGATTTACCGCGAGCGGAAACAACTCACGGGCACGCTCGATTTCGCCGACCTGGAGGAGTTCGCGGTCCGCTTTCTCGATCGCGACCGGCAAGCCCGCGACCGGTTGAAAGCGCAGTTCGACCACATCCTGATGGACGAATTCCAGGACACCAATCCGCAACAGGCGTGGCTGCTGGAGCTGGTGCGGTCGCCTAACCGCTTTTACGCGGTGGGAGACGTCAACCAATCGATCTTCGGATTTCGCCATGCGGAGCCGGCCGGCTTTGAGCGGTACCGCGGCGAGGTCGAGGCGGCCGGCAGCCGGCTGGTTCCGCTGCACGATAATTTTCGCAGCCGGCCGCAGATTTTGAACGCGGCCGAGACCATCACAACGGGTGCGCCGGGCATCGAGCGGAGAACCCTGGTGGCGCGGCGCGAGTTCGCACGCCCGAGAGACGCGACTGTGGAGGTGATCTGTGCCACGGCGGACGACGCGGCGGCGGCGCTCGAGATAGAAGCGCGCTGGGTGGCGCGCCGCGTGGTCGAGTTACTCGATGAATTGCCGGAGTTCACTTACAAAGACATCGCCTTGTTAGTGCGCAACACGGAGGTGATTCCGCAATTCGCGCTGGCCCTGGAAGAAGCCGGCGTCCCGTACCTGGTCAATCGGGGAAAAGGCTTCTACGATTCACGCGAGGTCAACGACCTGGTGCATCTGCTGCGCGCGATCGCGAACCCGCGCGACGAAATCAGTTTGGCGGTGGTGCTGCGGTCGCCGCTGGTAACGGTCTCCGATGAAGCGTTGCTGGCTTTGCGGCTGCTGGCGGAGAACTTGAGCGTCGCGCTGGCGCGCCTCGGCGCGGAAACGGAATCGGAATTCGAAGCGGACGATTTCCGCGCGCTGATCGATTTCCGCGACCGCCTGCGCCGCTGGCGTGTGCTGCGCGAGAGCGTTGGCTTCGACCGGCTGCTGGCGGACGCAATCGACGACTGCGGCTGTCGCAGCTCGAATGGCGCGCGCGGCGCGGCCAATATCGACAAGTTGCTGGCGCAGGCACGCGCCGCGGCCGGGCGCGTATCGCTCGACCAGTTTGTCGCCGAGTTGGAAGTGCTGCGCGAGTCCGACCTGCGCGAACCGGACGCGCCGCCGGAGGATTCCGCCGACGCGGTCGAAATCCTTACCGTGCATTCCGCCAAGGGGCTGGAGTTTCCCATCGTATTCGTGGCGGCATTGCAGAAGGGGGTCGCCAGCGGGCCGCCGGTGGTGGCGTTTTCGCCGCGAGTGGGTTTGGGCGCGCGCTGGCGCAACCCGGCGGATGGCGACGATAAGGACGACGTGTTTCAGCACGCCATTCGGGAGGAACGCAAACAGCGCGAGGAAGAAGAGAGCAACCGATTGCTCTACGTGGCGATGACGCGCGCCGAGCAGCATCTCGCGCTCACGTTCTCGGCTACGGCCAGGAAAACCGAAAACTGGGCGAAGCTGGTGTCCGAGAGCTTGCAGTTGCCGCTGACGGAAACGGGCGATCGCGTGATCGACCGCGCCGCGCCGGATGGAAAACCATGGAAGCTGCGGCTGCTGGTGACGGACCGCGCTCCGGAATTGCTGCTGCGCGTTCCGGCGGCGCGGACTGCCGGAGCGGCGTCTCCGGCGACCACATGGCTGGACGCGCCAGCAGTGACCGAGCAGCAGGACGCCAACGCGACGGTAACGGCGCTGGTTGAGTACGCGCGGTGCCCGCGGCGGTATTATCTGGGGCACTATCTCGGCTTCGATGGCCGTTCGCGCGGCGTCGCGGAACCGGGTGAGGGTCTGCCGGCGAGCGATCTTGGTACACAGGTACACAAGTTGCTGGCGGGCGAGGCGGTTGCCGATGCGGACGACGAAGCGTTGCGCCTGGCCGACAACTTCCGCAACAGCGCTCTGGGACGGCGGGCCGCTAAGGCAACGCGTGCCGAGCGCGAGTTCGATTTTCTGATGGCGGTGGACGACCTGGTGATTCGCGGCCAGGTGGACTTGTGGTTCGAAGAGGGGGGCGAGCTGGTGATCGTGGACTACAAGACCGACGCCGTCAACCTGGCCGAAGCGCACCGCCGCGCGCAGGACTACGCATTGCAGCTTCGGCTGTACGCGATGGCCGTGGAACAGTTGACCGGCCGGGCCGCGGATCGCGCGTACTTATGTTTCCTGCGGCCGAATGCGACGGTGGAGATCGACCTGGCGCCATCGCTGATCGAATCGCCCAGTGAGGTGGTACGCGAGTTCCAGGAAGCGCAGGACAGCTTGCGGTTCCCGTTGAACGAAGAGGAGCATTGCCACGGCTGCCCGTTCTTCCACGACCTTTGCCCGGCTACGGGGGGCTGAGGGCGGGTCTGAGAAGCGGCGCGTTAAGACGGTACCGGCCGGGCTTCGCCCGGCTGTTGGCAGGTCGGGGACGACCAAGCCGCGTTTTCGACGATGTAATGAACGTTACATTTGCCTGACGCGATACTAACGCGGAGTGATATAGAATTGACTGGGTCACTTACTAGCTATAGGGCGAGTTTTGCGGAAAGATCCGATGTTGGCAGCCGGGCCGGGCATGCCCGGCCCCTACAAGGGTGCGGGATGCGATGGTAAGAAAAGCCGAGATGAATCCCGGCTCAGCAGGCTTACAGCCCCGGATGGTGCACGGGCAAGCTGCGCCACGGGTAACTACAGGAGGAATCTCAGATGGCGACAAAGTCACGTATTAAGCTCGCTGGCAGCGAGCGCAGGGCAATGGCGGGAGCGAAGGCCGGCAAGACCGTGGACCCTGGCGACCAGATCGAAGTAACGGTTCGTATCCGGGGCCGCGCCCAAGCGTCTCCCGAAGACCTCATGAAGATCGGCGCGCAGAAGCCGGCCGAACGCCGGACCCTGAGCCGCGAGCAATTCGCGGCGCAGTACGGGGCGGACCCGGCGGATGTCGCGAAAGTGGAGGCATTCGCGCACGATCACGGCCTGGCGGTAGCGGCGGCGAACGCGGGGCAGCGGACAATCCGGTTGAAAGGCTCCGCCGCCAGTTTAAGCGAAGCATTCGGCGTGCAGTTGCGCCATTACGCAAAGGCCGGCGCGGCGGCATATCGCGGCCGCACGGGCTCGATTTACATTCCGAAAGACCTGCAGGATATCATCCTGGGCGTGCATGGGCTCGACAACCGGCCGGTGGCGAAGCGGCACTCCCGGTTGCGCAGTCCGATCACAACGGTGCCGCGAAAGGCAAGCAAGGCCAAGGGGAAGGCAGCGCCCGCGAAGACTAAGAAGGCTGCGGACCCGAGTGTGACAGCGCCGCAGGTTGCGGCGCTCTATAATTTCCCGGCGGGGCTCACCGGCCAAGGGCAGTCGATCGCGCTGATCGAGCTGAATGACGTGGATAACACCGGGA
Source organism: Bryobacteraceae bacterium (assembly GCA_036404395.1). Classification (GTDB taxonomy): domain Bacteria; phylum Acidobacteriota; class Terriglobia; order Bryobacterales; family Bryobacteraceae; genus Bog-375. The sequence goes on from DASWZP010000252.1 coordinate 6,334, forward strand.
AGCCGACCGGCGCCGGATACCAGACATCCGACCTGACGGCTTACTTCAAAGGTCTCGGCATCGCGGCGCCCACGGTGATAGCGGTGAGTGTGGACGGCGGGGCGAACGTGCCCGGGCCGGACGCAGACTCGGACGGCGAAGTGACGCTGGATATCGAAGTGGCCGGCTCGGTCGCGCCGGGGGCGACCATCGCGGTTTACTTTGCACCCAACACGACGGACGGATTCATCGACGCGGTGAATCAGGCGGTCCACGACACAGCACACAAGCCAAGCGTGATTTCGATCAGTTGGGGAGGACCGGAGGACCCGGGCGGACAAGTGGATCAGCAGTTCACGCAGGGTTTGAACCAGGCGATTCAGGACGCCGCGCAATTGGGAGTAACGATTTGCTGCGCGGCAGGCGACGACGGTTCGCCCGATATGGCGCTGAAGGGGTGGGACAAAAAGCCGCATGCCGACTTCCCTTCCTCGAGCCCGTTTTCGCTGGCTTGCGGGGGAACGAAGCTGTCGGTTTCGGGCGGAGCGATCGCGAGCGAGGTGGTTTGGAACGAAGGCGCGAAGGAAGGCGCGGGCGGAGGGGGCGTGAGCAATCTTTTTGCGCTGCCTTCCTACCAGACCAACACCAAGGTGCCGAAAGCGCCCAATGGCAGCGCCGGACGCGGCTTGCCGGACTTGGCCGGCAACGCAGATCCCGCCACTGGGTACCAGATCTTCCTGGCGGGGACCGAGCAGGTGATCGGAGGCACCAGCGCGGTGGCGCCGCTGATGGCCGGCCTGATTGCTCTCATCAACCAAAGCCTGGCGCAGAAGACGGCGGGAGTTACCGCCGGTTTTCTGAACCCGCTCCTGTACGGCTCCGCGGCGGCGGCTTTCCGCGACATCACCACGGGGAACAATGACATCTACGGGAAGCTAAAAGGGTTGTACACGGCCGGCCCCGGTTGGGACGCGTGCTCGGGGTTGGGTGTACCGGACGGCGCGAAACTGCTGGCCAGCGTGGTGTGACCGGGCAAAAGCGCCAGGGGTTAAAGCCCCATGATGGCGGCGTCTTGCGGCACGGCTGAAGCCGTGCCCTGATACAAGGCACCACGTATTGGGTGGCAGGTGAGCCGATGAACTGCGGGCCGGGCGTGCCCGGCCCCTACGGTGGTACAAACGGTTCCGGAGGGTACGAAAGTGCTGGCCAATGTGGTGTGACCGGCGCAGGATCCGGTGCGGGTCTGTACCAAGTGTAAATTCCTCAGGGCTGGTACGTACCGGCGAGCACATCTGTGCCGCGTTTGGGTTTATGCTTGTTCCAAGCAGTTCGCGCTCGGAGGGGCTGGATGTCAACACCGAAGGTACTCGTCGTTGACGACGAGCCTGCCATTTTGGGTCTGGTGTCGAAGGCGCTTTCCGCCCGGGGTTATGAAGTCCACGCGGCGTCCGATCCCAGGCAAGCATTGGAACTCGTGCAGGCCGCGCCGTGTTTCGATGTGGTGGTGTCCGATGTGATCATGCCCGAGATGTGCGGGCCGGAGCTGGTCAGGAGGATCACCCAGATGTGCCCCAACACGGCTGTCGTCCTGATGTCGGGGTACATCGCCGCTGAGGCAATTCCCCAGCGCGCCGCGTTCATCAGCAAGCCATTCCGGATGACGGATCTGTGTTCCACCGTGGAGAACGTGCTGGCGCCCTCGCTCGGTACACAGGCACGAGCCTCATGATCTTTGGCGCGCATGTAATCGTATACAGCAAGGACGCGACGGCCGATCCAACCTTCCTGCGGGAAGTCCTCGGATTCTCATTCGTGGATGCCGGCCAGGGATGGCTGATCTTCGCGCTGCCTCCGGCGGAAGTGGCGGTTCATCCCGCCGAAGCGAATGGCCGGCACGAGCTCTATTTCCTGTGTGACGATCTGAAGGCCGAGATATCGGCTCTCGAGAAGAAGGGCGTCCGGTGTTCGGAAGTGCAGGAGGAACGATGGGGGTCGCTCACCAGGATCCGGCTTCCGGGCGGAGGTGACGTGGGGCTCTACCAGCCGAAACATGCATCGGCGTTGGGCGGGGCTCCGAAGTAGGACAGACCATCGCGGTTGGTGGTCTGTCATTGCTTTGCTGGAGCACCAGGGCTTGACAGACGGCATAAACCGATCGTCTGTCCTACCTGCGTGCACGCGAATGGTAAGCTGGGCGTCGGCATGAGTGGCGGCCCTGCGTCGGCATGAGTGCCGACGCGGCACGCACGAGTGCGTGCGCCACGGAGCTATACTCGAGACGGATATCGAGGCGTGGAGCTTACCGGTCGGCCGGAAGAACACCGGCGGCAAGACCGCCGGCGTTACAGCGCAGGTGGAGGTGGTGGGGGAGTTCCCAGCACGTCGCGAATCTTCCTCGCCAGGGCTTCCCGGCTGAAAGGTTTGGGAAGGAATTCTACGCCGTCCTCCAGTACGCCATGGTGAACCACGGTGTTGTCGGTGTAACCGGACAGGTAAAGCACTTTCAATTCGGGCCTGAGTTTGAGTAGATGGTCCGCCACCTGGCGGCCGCTCATGTTCGGCATCACCACGTCGGTCAGGAGGAGAGCGATCGGACCGGAATAGGACTTGGCGATCTCGATGGCCTCGGCGCCGCCGGAGGCCGCCAGCACGGTGTGACCCAGTTTCCGCAATATCTTCACCGTGAGATCGCGCACCGCTTCTTCGTCCTCCACCACCAAAATGGTTTCGGTGGACGGAGCCCGGTCCGCCTCCGCGGGACTGGCCGGAGGCAGACTGGCCGTCTCGGCGATACGCGGGAAGTAGAGCTTGAAGGTAGTGCCCTGGCCGGGCTCGCTGTAAACCCAGATATCGCCGCCGAGCTGCTTGACCACGCCGTACACGGAGGCCAGCCCGAGGCCCGTCCCCTTGCCCTTTTCCTTGGTGGTGAAAAACGGTTCGAAGAGGCGCCGGCGGGTCTCGGCATCCATGCCGTGGCCGGTGTCGCTGACGGCCACCATGACGAAGTCGCCGGGCTTCACGCCCATGTGCGTCCGCGCGTAGTTTTCATCCAGGTGCACATTGGCGGTTTCCACGGTGATGCGGCCGCCCTTCGGCATGGCATCGCGGGCATTGAGCGCCAGATTGACGATCGCCTGCTCGATGTGGTTCGGGTCCGCCTTGATGTTGCCGATGTCGGGCGGCAAGCTGAGCACCAGCTCGACGTCTTCGCCGATCAGTCTGCGCAGCATTTTCTCGGTGTGCACAACCGTGGCGTTCACGTTCATCACGCAGGGCTGCATGACTTGCCGGCGGCTGAAAGCCAATAGCTGTCTGGTCAGCGCGGCGGCGCGGTCAGCCGCCTTGAGCACTTCTTCGGCGCAGCCCCGCAGAGGATCGAGCGGCGAAAGGTCGTCGAGGATCATGCGATTGTAGCCCGCGATCACGGTCAACATATTGTTGAAATCGTGCGCCACGCCGCCCGCGAGCCTTCCCACGGCTTCCATTTTCTGCGCCTGGAGCAGCCGGTCTTCGAGCTGCTTGCGTTGGCTGATGTCATTGACGAAGGCGATCGCAAACAGGCCTTCGGTGGTCTCGACGTAGCTGAGGCTGATCTCGACCGGGAACTCGGTTCCGTTCTTGCGCCGGCCGGAGAGATCCATTCCAATGCCCATGGGCCGCACGCGCGGCCGCGTGAAGAACTCTTCGCGGTCGCGTCCGTGAGCCCGCCGCTTGGACTCGGGGAGCAGAATCTCGATTCGCGCGCCGAGCAGCTCCTGGCGGCTATAACCGAACATCTCCTCCGTCTTGGGATTGGCTAGAACGATGCGGCCGTTGCGATCGACGCTCATGATCGCTTGCGACGCCGACTCGAGCAGCGCCATGACCAACTTTTCGCTTTCCTGCAAGAGAGTGATTGGATCCCGGCGCTGGCTGGCGCCGCCAACCGTGAGATCGGACATAGGCCCCCCGTTAGTGCTGCTGGTACCGATTCTAGCAGGTCTGGTGCGCGATAACTGGCTGAAGTGCGGAATCGAATGGCGGCGGTTGGCAGGCGAAATCCGCTTCGGACCCGAAAACCGGGGCGCCTGCCCCACTGGGCGGGTGAACGGGTGGCAGATGGAGAAACTCAGGTTCGCAGGCCGGGGGCTTGCGCCACCGGGCGCCATTCGTCTTCCAGGATGCTCCAGGCGGCCAGGTCGAGCCAACGGGTGCCGATGAGCTGGGCGTGGCGCAGCACGGCCTCTTTGGTGAAGCCGAGGCGCTCGGGGATGGCGCAGCTCCGGAGGTTGCCGACGGCGCATTGGATCACCACGCGGTGCAGGCGCATCTCGTCAAAAAGGTAATCGAGCATGGCGGAAACGCAGCGGGTGACGATTCCCTGCCCCTGGCGGCGGGATTCGATCCAGTAGCCGAGGCTACAGGCGCGGTTGACCCAATCGATGGCGTGGCAGCCGACGGAGCCGGCGAGCGAGCCATCGATCCAAATGCCGCATTGCGGGCCGCGATTATCGGCCCATTGCCGACTCACCACTTCTTCGATGAAGTGGCGCACATCCTCGGCCGAATGGGTGCGGTCCACCCACGGGAGCCACTCGCGCAGATAGGCGCGGTCGCGGTCAGCGGTGGCGAAGACGGCCTCGGCGTCGCACGGCTCGAGCAATCTGATTTCGATGTTTGGCGCTATGGCGCGGCGGAAGATAGAAGAATCGGCGGTCATGGGTTTAGCGGCATCTCTCACAAGCTATCAACGAGGAGAGGCGCGGCTCGGGCAAAACAAGAAACGTCCCGATGACTCGGGACGCTGCAGGCTGACGGCCCGCGCCACGGCACTGCTGAAGCCCGCCACTCATGAGGTGCCGGAAGGCTTCTGCGGATTGCGCGACCGGGAGATGGCCGGCAATTCCGGCGTCTCCGGCTGCACGTATTCCGTGAGCCCTGCCTGGAGCAAGTCGAAAGCGGTCTCCGGATCGTCGGCGTACTGGAACAGGTTCAAGTCCTCGGCGCTAATGGTGCCGTATCTCACCAGCGCGTCGAAGTTGATAATCTCCTTCCAGTATTTCGAGCCGTAAAGGACCACGGTCACCTTCTTGGCGAGTTTCTGGGTCTGGGTGAGGGTGAGGATTTCCATCATCTCATCGAGAGTGCCGAAGCCGCCGGGAAAGACCACCAGCGCCTTGGAGAGGTAGGCGAACCAGAACTTGCGCATGAAGAAGTAATGAAACTCGAAATTCAGTTCGGGCGTGATGTACGGATTGGGGAGCTGCTCGAAGGGGAGCCCGATGTTCAGCCCGACGGTCTTTCCGCCTGCGTCCGAGGCGCCGCGATTCGCGGCCTCCATAATGCCGGGACCGCCGCCGGAGCACACCACGAAACGATACGTGCCGTTGGTGAATTGGGCGGCCCACTCGGTGAGCTTTTTGGCGAGCGTGCGGGCGTCCCGATAATATTGACCCAGCTCGCTCTCCTCGCGCACGCGCGCCGAGCCGAAGAAGACGACCGTATCGCGGATCTTCTGACGGCGGAAGTGGGCCAGCGGCTCGAGGAATTCCGAGAGGATGCGGATGGCCCGCGCGTCCGGGCTGTTCAAGAACTGCTCGTTAAGGTACGCGACCGGATGGCGGTCGCCATTGGGGGGCTTTTGATTATTCATCGCTGTTCTAATTGATCGACTTTTTTCTTCAATTCCCGTAGGGTCTTCAGCATTTCCGGCAGCTTCTGGAAGGCGGTGATGGCGCGCAACCATTCACCAGCATCGAAGGCAGGCGAGCCGGACACGCGCGCGCCGGGAGGAACGTCGCCGCCGAGGCCGCTCTGCGCATAGACGATTGCGCCCTCGTGCACGGTGAGGTGGCCGGCTGAACCGGCCTGTCCGGCGAGGAGCACGTTGCGCTCGAGGGTAGTACTGCCGGCAAGGCCAGTCTGGGCGCAGACGATATTGTCCTCGCCCACCACGCAGGCGTGGCCGATCTGCACCAGGCTATCGATCTTCGCGCCACGCCGGACGCGGGTCTCGCCAATGGTGGCGCGATCGACCGAGGTGAGGCTCTGCACTTCGACATCGTCCTCGATGATGGTCACGCCGGATTGAACGATCTTGGCGTGGGTTCCGTCGGCGCGCTTGGCAAAACCGAAGCCGTCGCCGCCCACCACCACGCCGTTTTGCAGGATCACGCGGTGGCCGATTCGGCAGAACTCGCGCACGGCGGCGTGAGAATGGGCCAGAAAATCGTCGCCGATTTCGACGCCCTCATAAATCACAACGTGCGGGTGCAGGACGGCATTGCGGCCGATCTTCACCCGTTCGCCGACCACGGCAAACGGGCCGATGGAGGGGTTCTCGCCGATCGCGGCGCTGGCAGCGACCGAAGCCAGCGGGTGAATCCCCGGGGCGGGCCGTGGCGGCTGGTAGAACAGCGCCAGGGCGCGGGCGAAATCGAGGTACGGGTTCGCCGAGAGCAGGCAGGCGATGTCGATGCCGGCGAGCGGCTCGGCGGCCAGAATCGCGCTGGCGCGTGTCTGCCTGGCTTTGGCGGCATATTTGGGATTGGCCAGGAACGTGATGTGGCCGGGGCCGGCTTGTTCCACGGTAGCGACGCCGACGATCTCGATTTCGCCCGAGCCCGCCAGACGGCAACCCAAGGCTTCGGCCAGAATGTTCAGCTTCATAGGACGGTTTGCGGTTAACCTTCAGCGTACACCGGCGCGAATGCGCGCGGGCGCGGAATAAGAAACCATGCGCGCAGCGGATGTCAAGAAAAAGATCTTCCAATTTTACAAGGCGATAAAAATTGGTTGACATGCCGATTACAGCCTGTTACTCTCCCAACATTCCATGATGAAAATTTGCCCCGTTGCTCCCTTCAAGATCCTCCTCGTCGACGACAACCCGGACGGCCTTTTGGTGCGGCGCCTGCTGCTCGAAGAGCTCGGACTGGAGGTGGAAACGGCGCAGAACGGTGAAGAAGGGCTGCGGCGATTCGAGTGCGGGCGGTATGACGTAGTTGTTACGGATTATCGCATGCCTGGCATGGATGGCATCGAGATGATCCGCAGAATCCGCGCGCAGAACGCGGCGGCGCGCATCATCCTGCTATCGGGCTTTGTGGAACCGTTGGGGCTGAACGAGCGAAACACCGGCGCCGACGCGGTGATTGCCAAGACGTCGGGCGAGCCGGCCATGCTGGCGCGCTCGGTGAAACGGCTGCTGAACCGGACGCCGGCGCGCAAGCCGGCGGGTTCGGCGCGCGCCACAGCCGCGGCGCGGGTCGTGGCGCTCTAAAGAATCCGCGCGAACCAAAGCCATGCATCATTTTCCGCGGCCGCTGGCAGCCCTGCTGCTGGCTGTGGCGGCGCTCTGCGCGGCTGATCGCCGTCCGGCCCCGCCAAAACCTTCCGCCACAGTGCGCCGCTGGATGAAGGGGATGACGCTGCGCGATGAAGTGGCGCAATTGGTGTTCGTGCCCTTCCCGGGCGCGGCGCCGCACACGCGCTCGCGCGAGTACCTGCGATTTCTGCGGCTGATCCGCGACGTCAAGGTGGGCGGCCTGATCCTCACCAACGCCGCCAACGGCCGCACCATCCAGCACGCCGAGCCGTACGCGCTGGCCGCCTTTCTGAACCGCGTGCAGCGCATCGCCAAAGTGCCGCTGCTGGTAGGCGGCGATTTCGAGCGCGGCGCCTCGATGCGGGTGGCGGGCACCACCGTGTTTCCGCACGCGATGGCTTTCGGCGCGGCGGGCGATCCGGAGTTTTCGCGTTTGGAAGGCCAGGTGACGGCGCGGGAGGCGCGGGCGCTGGGCGTCGACTGGGTGTATTATCCGGTTGCCGACGTGAACATCAACCCCGACAACCCGGTCCTCAACATCCGCTCGTTCGGCGAAGACCCGCAAGCCGTGGCGGCCCAGGTGGCGGCCTTCATCGAGGGCGCGCATGCGGATCCCCGCAACTATGTGCTGACGACGGCCAAGCACTTTCCGGGTCATGGCGACACGTCGGTGGACAGTCACCTGAACCTGGCCACCATCCCCGCCTCGCGCGAACGGCTGGAGAACGTGGAGCTGGTGCCATTCCGCGCCGCCATCGCCGCCGGGACGGACGCGGTGATGACGGCTCACGTGGCCGTGCCGGCGCTGGCCCCGCCGGACTTGCCGGCCACTCTCTCTCCGGCCATCCTGGCGGGCCTGTTGCGCGGCGAACTGGGGTTCAAGGGCCTCATCATCACCGACGCGCTGGACATGGGCGGTATCGTCAAGGGATTTCCGGCGGGCGACGCGGCCGTCCGCGCGATCGAAGCCGGCGCCGACACGCTGCTGATGCCGTCCGATCCGGAGGCCGCCATTCGCGCGGTGGTGGCGGCGGTGGAGAAGGGCCGCATCAAACGCCAGCGCATCGAGGAAAGCGTGGTCAGGATTCTCGCGGCAAAAGAAAAGGTCGGGCTGGACCGCAGACGTTTTGTCAACGTGGAGGCGCTGGGCGACGCGATCAATTCGCCGGAGGCCAATGAAAGAGCGCAGCAGGTGGCCGAACGCGCGATTACGCTGGTGCGCAATCAGGGCGGCACCGGCGGCATGCTTCCGCTGGCCGCTCCGGAGCGCGCCTGCTTCCTGGCGCTGGCGGAGAGCCGGGACTCGAACGAGGGGCAGACGTTTTCGCAGGAAGTGCGGGCGCGCCTGGCGCGCGCCACGGTGACTATGCTCGATCCATCGCTATCGCGCGCGGATGTGGACGCGGCGCTGGCGCGCCTGACGCAATGCGATACCTACGTGGTGGCGGCTTTCGCGTCGGTGACTGCGTATCAAGGCTCGCTCGGGCTGGGCGGCGAGCTGCCGTACGCGATGGAAACGCTCGCCAGCTCGCCGAAACCGCTGGTGCTGGTGGCGCTGGGCAATCCTTACCTGCTGCGCAGTTTCCCGGTAGTCACGGCATACCTGGCCACGTTCAGTAATGTAGCGCCCTCGGAAACCGCGGCAGTGAAGGCGCTATGGGGCGAAATCGATATTCGCGGACACTTGCCGGTCTCCATCCCCGGCCTGGCGGCCCGCGGCGATGGCATTCAGGTGAAAGCCTCCCGGCCCGCCGGCAGCGCGGTTCAGTAGGGCCCGTCAGAGAATAGCCTTGCCTTTCCGAAGTGAAGCACCCACTCGTGCGCCGCGAAAGTGCGCGCGCCAGGACACCTATGCGACGGCCTTAGCGGTCAGGAGTTTCGCGTAGCCCTGGTCGCTCTCCCCGATATGCTGTTTTAGCCAATCGTCCACGAAGCTCAGAAGGCGGACGCTGATCCCGATCTGTCCGCTTTGAAACTCCCGGTAGAAGTGCTGGACATGCCGCGTTAGGTCGTCGTGTTGCGCTTTGTGTGCCGCGTAGCCGGAATAGCCGTGAAGCTGCATCAGCCGTTCTTCGTAGGCAAAATGGGCCACGGTGTACTGCACCAAACGGGTCAGGATGGCGCCCATCCGTTCCTTCCCTTGGCCGACACTCATGGCAGCATGAAGCTCCGCTCCGATGGAAAAAAGCCCCTGATGCTGGGCGTCTATACTGGCAATGCCAGTGCTGAATTTGTCGTTCCATTCGAACATAGCGATCATATCGGCAGATCCACACAGAACCTTAGTGCCTGTCAGGAAACAACCATGCCAAATCCTGGCGAACGACATGGCGCACGCACTCGGGCGCGCCGTGGCGAGACTTTTCTCGACACCTGCTTCGGGCGCGGGAAACCGGCGTCGGCACGAGTGCCGACGCGGCACGCACGAGTGCGTGCGCCACGTCCCGGCGGTTTTGCGAACCAGCGTCCGACCAACTTCGGCGGAGCACGTGCACTGATCCGGCGGCGTGCCCCGTCTGGCGCTCTTAAGTGGTTCGAACCGGGAGGATTGTGCGGCCGTGGATTGTGCGAAATCCGCACATGCGTGTGACCGCCGGTCGACACTGCGGCCGTTCACGTCCCGAGCTAACGCTTGCTATAATCGGGATTTACCAGTGCCAGCGAGACGCGTCCCCGATTGCCCATGAAGTGTATTCCAGTAATCATCTTCTGCTCGGCGGCCTTATACGCCGCCGATTTCGTGAATGGCCAGGCCGCCCGTGCGGTGATCGGCCAGGTGACGTTCACGACCGCGGACCCGAATTCCAGCAACACGGTACTCGGCGCGGCTAACGGCATCGCCTACGCGGCCAACACGCTGTTCGTGGCGGACGCGAATATTCTGGGGGCGGCGCCGGTCAACAATCGCGTGCTGATGTTCCAGAATCTGTCCAGTCAACTGCCCGAGGTGAACGCGGAACTACCTTACCTGACGACTTGTCCGGTCTGCGTGGGGACGGCGACGGTGGTACTGGGCCAGCCGGATTTCATCACGGATACGGTCGATGTGGTTGCCACGCCGAACAACTTGCGCTTGCCCACGGCGCTGGCGTCCGACGGCGTCCACCTGGCGGTAGCGGACACGTACCACAACCGCGTGCTGATCTGGAATCACCTTCCCACTTACAGCAACGCTCCGGCGGACGTGGTGGTGGGGCAGGCGAATTTCTCCGACTGGCTGTCGCTGCCATTGACCACGCCGCCCACCGCGAGTTCGCTGCGCGCGCCGCAGGGCGTGTGGATCCAGAACGGCAAGCTGTTTGTGGCGGACACGCAGAACAACCGCGTGCTGATCTGGAATTCCATCCCCACCAGCAACGGCGTCGCGGCCGATGTGGTGGTGGGCTTTCCCAACTTCACCACTTATAGCGCGACGGCGGTGGCGAACCAGTCCACCAGCGCCACCGCTTCCAACATGCAGGACCCGGTCTCGGTAACTTCCGACGGCACGCGCATGTTCGTCAGCGACCTCGGTTACAACCGGGTGCTGATCTGGAATTCCATCCCCACCAGCAACGGCGTAGCGGCCGACGTGGAGATTGGCCAGCCGGACATGGTGAGTTCCATTCCGGATAACGCTTTCAGTGGATCTCCGGCGGCCACGGCCGGGTCGACGGACGTGGAAACTCCGGTGCTCTGCCCGACGCCCAGCGGCACGGACAGCAACAATGCCCCGACCTATCCGGGCGCGTGTCTTGCCACCCTAAGCTTTCCGCGCTTCGCGCTTTCCGACGGCGCGCGGCTGTTCATTGCCGATGGCGGCAACGATCGCGTACTGGAGTACGAGCATGTGCCGACACAAAACGCCGTGTCCGCCGATATCATCCTTGGCGAACAGGGCGGCGAAATCGATCAGGCAAGCAACGCGGCCGATTCCATGAACACCCCGACCTCGCTGGCGTGGGACGGGTCGAACCTGTACGTGGCCGATCCGTACAACCGGCGCATCACCGTTTACACGCCGCTGCCCGTCAACCTTCCCTACCAGGCGGTGGTGAATGCCGCCAACCTGGTGGTTACGTCCACTGGAACGATAACCTTCGGCGGCTCAATCCGGGATGGCGATGTGCTGACCGTCACCATCGGCTGCGCGGGCCAAGGGTGCCTATCGACGAATACCCAGACCTACAACTACGAGGTACAGGTCACCGACGCCATGGCGGATGTGATCAGCAACATAGTGGCGGTGATCAATTCGCAAAACGGGGGCGATCCGAACGTGGTCGCCAACACGGACACGGGCGATTCCGAAGTGGTCCTCACCGCCAAGGTTCCGGGACCGAACGGCAACAGCATCAGCTTTTCCACGAGCGAGTCAACCGGGGCGCTCCTGCAAGCCAGCATCTCCGGCGACGGCAAATTGACCGGCGGCGGCGGGGCGGCCAACGTCGGGCCGGGCTCGCTGGTCAGCATATGCGTTACCACCTGCGCCACGCTCAGCACCAACTCCAGCCCGCCGTTCACGTTCGGCCCCAAGACGGTCGCGGCCGACCCGACGAAGCCGACCTTGCCCACTCAAATGGGCGGCGTCGAACTGTATCTCAACGGCATTCAGGCGCCGCTGCTTTACGTTTCCCCGACGCAGATCAACGCTCAAATCCCGTGGGAGCTTGTCAATACCACAAGTATTAACGCCTATGTGCGGTCGGTGATGAGCGACGGCAGCATTCAGGTGACGTCGCCGGTGGCGGTGTCGATCGTTCCGGCAAATCCGGGCGTGTTCTCGCAGAATCCGTCCGCGAATGGGTTCGGGACGCCGCGCATAGCTTGGGCCTATCACGCGTTGAGCCAGGCGCACGGCGTGGTCTCGGTCGACGGCGTTGCTGGAGCCGGAGACACCGAAACCGTCACGATAGGCAGCCGTACCTACAACTACACCACGGCGCCGGGCGACACGCTGGATAGCATCCGCGACAACCTGGTGGCCCTGATCAACACCGATCCGCAGGTCACTGCCTACGCGTCGACGGAGTTCGACCGCATCGTCCTGCTGGCCCGCGTGGCAGGTCCAGATGGCGACGGTATTGTCTACGGCGCCAGCGCATCCAGTGCGGCGACCGAGTCCATGACCGTTTTAGGCGGCTCGCCCTCCGTTCTGTGTTGCGCCAATATCGCGGGCGCGCTGATCACACCGGAGAACCCGGCTGCCGCCAACGAGATCATCTATGTCTACGCTACTGGCCTGGGATTGCCGGTCGTCTCGCCCCTCAACCAAGGCCTGATCACGACGGGATCGATATACCCCTACGGTTCGCCGCCGACGGTGCCCCCCGACCTCTCGTGCTGTTTTGTTTCCGCCATAGTCGGCGGCCCCTCCGCTGACGTGCTGAGTTCCAGCTTGATACCGGGATCGGTCGCCAATTTCCTGGTGGAGTTGCACCTCAGCCCGACCCTGCCAACCAAGTGGGACACGGTCCTCACCATCGCTCAGGGCATATATGTCAGCTACCCGGTGACAATTCAGGTGCAAGGCTCGGGCCAATAGGCGCGAGAGGAACAAGAGAGCAAGAAGAGAAGAAAAGCCGAGACGACTCTCGGCTCAGCAGGCTCGACAGCCTGCGCCACGATTTCAATGGTACAGCCGCCGCACCCGATCGCGCACCGCAGCCGGCACCAGGTGTTCCCAGTCATCTCCGGCGGCGATCCGCCGCCTCACTTCCGAGGCCGACACATGGTCGAACTCGCCATCCAGTTCCAACCCGCCGATGGCGTCAGCGAGCCGCGGCGGCGGGGCGTACTCACCACGGCGCGCAGCCACCAGCAGGCTGAATTCCTCGAGCATTTTTTCGATCGCTCCGGGCACGCCGTAGTCCCAGTGAACGATGCGCTCCGCGGCATCGCGCCCGCATAACATGGACACGCGCACGCTACCCCCATAAGCGGCACGGCATTCCCGCGCGATCTCGATGAACAGCCCCCCATCTGCGTACGCCACGGAGAAGGATGCGGAACCGGCGGCCAGCGCCAACAGCAAAGCCGCCCGCGCTTCGATGCCCGCGCCCGAGTATTGCTTGTGCGGAAAACTTCGCGGCAGCACGAACACCACCTCGTCAACCCGGGCCAGGGCTGCGCGCGCCAGCGCCAGGTGCGCCACCGTAACGGGATTAAAAGCGCCCGCCAGAATGCCGATGTGCGAAGGCAGCTTTGGCGCGCGATGTAGAAACTCCACGGAGCGGTACCTTCCTCCCAGAAGATAACACGGTCCGATTGCGCCACAACCCCCAAGATTCACGCCGTGCGAGCTGGCGAGTGTGTATTCTGACGCACGCCTGTGGCAAATTGACCGTCGAGGTCCGCAAAAACACAAAGGGCGCGGAATGTTCCCGCGCCCTTCGCCCAGACACCAGGACCAGAGGTTGCAGCAAGAGAACTTAAGCGGCGTCGGCCAGGAACTCGTCGGCCGCGTCGCCGGGATCGGAGTCGAATTCGTGACGGTCGGCAGCTTCCTGGCAGGTAATGCAGTATTTGGTCCAGGGCACCGCATCCAGACGTTTGGGCTTAATCTCGTCGTCGCAATGCAGGCAGGTTCCGTAACTGCCGTCGGCAACGCGCGCCAGCGCACTCTTTACCTGGCGCAGCAAACTGGACTCGCGGTCCAGCGTGCGAATGGCGAGTTCACGTTCCCCAGCCAATTGCACTTCATCGAGCGCATCGGGCGATTTTTCGATCGCAATGTCGTCGCGTTTCCGCAACCCAGCCGCAAGTTCCGCCTGCTTGGCTTCCAGCACCCTTTTGTGTTTTTCCAACTCTGTCCTGTTCATGGTCCATCTCCCTTCAGCCAATGGCGCTTTCCAGCTTCCTTCCATTGGCCGATATCCCCCGCGGCAACTAAATAGACGGCAAATGCCGTCAAAAGTTTCACCACGGCCAATCCCTCATTAGGGCTACCTTACCGCCTCACTACCCGAGCAGCGGCCAGATGAGTCGATACCCAGCAACCTTAATGCCAAATTAACCAATGCCAAATTAACCTGCGCCCCGTTGCGCTCAAACAAAGGGGCCTTAATCATACCCGTTCTCTAATCGGCTGAATCGAAAAAATCTTCAGTGCCTGTGAACGCAGTTTCTGCCGCCGCCCCTTCCCGCACTTGGCGCGCTGTAGCGCCCAATCGGGCGCACTGCCGGTGGGGCCCTGAGGCGCACCACGACGCACGGTGCGAGCGCTCCGGACGGAGCAAGGTTCCATTTTCTCAATGGATTGGCGCAGCTTGCGGGGGCTCGATACGCCGTTCTGCCGGCCGGAGCTACCAGCATCGACCGGAGACCGCTTCCCTGCGCGATTGCGGAAACCGCGCTTCTACGATTGGATGCGGAAACCCGCCCGCGGATTCAGTATACACCTACCCGCAACTGTGCCAAACCCTGGCTCGGGAAGCCAGCGCCTCAAGCCGCGTCCTACAATATTGAGTTCGCCCCGGCAGGAAACCACGTCGCGGCGAGGAAAAAATGCGCTTGCCAACCGAAAATCGCGCCCGCGTTTGCGCCGCCGCAGCTACCGCCTTTTTCCTGCTGTCGGGGCTGGCCTTTATCGGCAGCCTGGGCATCGAAGCAGATGAGGCGCTGCCGGCTGGGCCGCTCTATCAACCCAAGTATTGGTATTACGCCTGGCACTTCGGCCACGCCCGCGTTCCGCTCATGCACATGAGCTACCTGGGCACGCTCAAGACGTGGATCTGGCGCCCCATTTTTCAATGGTGGGGCACCGGCGTATGGCCCTTGCGCTTCCCCGCTCTGCTGGCCGGAGCCGCCAGCATCTGGATCTTCTACCGCTTCCTGCGGGCGACGGTGGGTACCCGCGCGGCCGTGATTGGATGCGCCATCCTGGCCGCCGATTCCCAGTACCTGCTGACGACGGTTTTCGACTGGGGTCCGGTGGTGCTCCAGCACCTGTTGATCGGGGCCGGCTTGTTGCTGCTGGTAAAGTTCCACCGCTCGCGGAACGCTCTCTGGCTGGCCGCGGGCTGCTTTCTTTTTGGCCTGGCGCTTTGGGACAAAATGCTGGCGATGTGGATGCTATCGGGGCTGGCGATGGGCGCCCTGGCGACCGTACCGCGCCAGATCCTGGCGGCATGGAGCTGGCGGCGCCTGGCGATTGCCGCGCTGGCTTTCCTGGCCGGCGCGCTTCCCGTGGCGCTCTCCGGCATCCACGATCGTTTTGCCGCATTGCGCGAAAACGCCGGACGCACCGTAAACGAGGTGCCCGGCAAGATCGCCATGCTGGAGCGCACCATCACTGGTGAAGGCCTGTTCGGCTACATGTTCGCCGAAGATGCGCAAACTCCCACGCCACGCGCCGCCGACAACCTGGCCGAGCGCCTCAGCGCCGAAACCTCGGAGCGCTTCGGCCATCCACGGCGCAGCCTGCAGCTTTACGCCCTGCTGCTGGCTCTCGCGCTGACGCCGCTGGCGCGCGGACGGGACCTGCGGGCCATCCTGTTCGCGGTCATCGCGATGGCGGTCGCCTGGATCCAGATGGCCACCACCCCCACCGCCGGCGGCAGCGTGCATCACACGATTTTGTTGTGGCCTCTGCCGGCGATGGCGATGGCGGTTTCTTTCGCCGCGGCTTCGCGCCGGCTCGGCCGTGCCGGGATTCCGGCAGTTGCCGTCATATTGGCAGTCTTGGTCGCCTCCGACGTCTTGGTCACCAACGAGTACTTCTGGAAATCGGTGCGCAACGGCGGCAGCCACACCTGGACCGACGCGGTGTTTCCGCTCTCCGACGATTTGATGGCGATGCGCCCGGCCGCGGTCTATTGCGCCGACTGGGATATCTTCGAGAGCCTGCGCCTGCTCGACCGCGGCGCGTTGCCGCTGCGCAGCGGGATGGACCCGGTTCCGGCGCCGAACATGAGCCCGGCCGACCGCCAGTGGCTGCTGGGCATGATCGCCGCGCCGGACGCGGTCTGGGTGACGCACGTGCCTGACTTCGAGTTCTTTCCCGCCGTTCGTCCGAAACTGGACCGTTTCGCCGCGGCCGCGGGCTTCGAGCGCCGGCTGATCGAGGTGATAGGCGATGCGCACGGCCGGGCGACTTTCGAGTTATACCGATTTCAGAAGCAGGCGGGGCCGTAGGGGCTAGCGGCGGGCGGTGAGGTTCTTCTCGACGTGGCTTTCAAAAACACCGGCGGCAAAGACCGCCGGCGTTACCAAGAAACGCAGGCCGCCGTACGGGCCGGCGGTCTCTTGCCGCCGGTGTTTGTTCTGTCCCACTTACTTGGCTGTGAAATCGACCGTGGCTACGGTGTTCTCCCAAGACATCGCCAGGCTGCCTTGATTGCCATCCTTGGTCAGCTTGCTAAGTGTGATGGCGAACGTCTCGACCGGGGCGGCGGGCTTGCTCAACTTCATGATCACGCGGCCGAGATCGTCGGCGGGGACCTCGGTGGTGCTGCCATCGTGATGAATGCCCCACTGTCCGGTTTGCTTGTTGACGATCAGCGTCCACTGCTTCTCTTCCGGCAGTACGTAAATTGAGTAATCGCCCTTGGGCACCGCCAGGCTGCCGATGGTCAGGTCCAGGTCGGTGTGCAGCAGGGTGGCCTCGTTGGCGCCGGCGCGCCACACCTGGCCATACGGAACCAATCCGCCGAGGATTTGGCGGCCGTGCATGGAGGGCGCGTGATAGCTGATGCGAATCTGCTTTCCACCGAATTCGACCTTCGTGGTGGCGACTGGGCTCGTGTATTGCGGCGACTGCGCCAGGGCAACGCTTGCGGCGAGGCAGCACATCCAGGTACGGGTCATTTCGTCACCCCTTTCGTGATGAGTATACACCGAGCCGGCTGCGGGCGGCTTGCAACCGGGCGCGCGCTGGGGCATGGTAAGAGGAGATGTCATTCGAGCTTTTGCGCGGCATGGTGGGGATCATCGGCATCGGCTGCGCGCACATGCTGGCACGCGCCGTGGTGGGTGTGCGCAAGGGCCGGTCGAAACGGTCGTACCTCTACGGGTGGGTGCTGCGGACCGCAGTCTGCCTCGGCGCCGTGGCGTTGCGGCATTCGCTCGATCTCACGGACGTGGCGATCTGGGGCCTTGCCGTGGCGGCATTCGCGGCGGGATGGTGGGATGCATCGCGCGAGAGAAAAGTCGAAGACCTGACGCACCAGATGTTCCCCGAGGAAGAGGATAAGACGTAGTCGACGTGTTCCGACAGCCGGTCCGCGCCGCCGCCGATCTTCAACCGTGCTGGAAAGTACAGATGTACGATTGAAATCGTTGACATACGTTTTAAATCGTTGTACGATTCCTACAAATGGCACTCACCCGCTTGGATCGCGATCAAAAGTCTCTGCCGCTACCAACCGACGCCGAAGTCGACATCCTGGCCGTTCTCTGGCGCATGGGACCGGCGACGGTGCGCGAGGTTCACCGGGAACTCGGTAAAGATTGTGGCTACACCACCACGTTGAAGCAGATGCAGTTGATGATGGAGAAGGGCCTGCTGATCCGCAGCGAGCGTTTTCGGTCGCACGTCTACGAGGCCGGCGTACCCAAGGAACAAACCCGGCAACAGATCGCCGGCGACCTGCTGAAACGCGCGTTCGACGGGTCGGCCAAGAGCCTCGTGATGGGCGCTCTCGCGGCGGAGCCAGCTTCGCGCCAGGAATTGGCCGAGATCCGCAAAATGCTGGAGGAGTTTGCGGAGAAGAAAGGACGCTCCCGATGAACGCCATACAGTTACTCTCGTCACAGCCGTGGGTGGAACGCCTCGGCTGGACCCTGGTCCATTTTCTCTGGCAGGGCGCGGGGATTTCGGTTCTCTATGCCGCCGCCCGCAGGGTGACGCGCTCGTCGAGCCCGAACACGCGATACATCCTCGCCTGCGTGGCACTGGGGGCCATGGCAGCCGCTCCATTGGTGACCTGGAACTTGCTACGTCCATCGGAACCGGCTCCGGTGGCGGCCCATCTCGCCGGCCGCGTCGCCTCTGCGGCGCCCGCCGTGATCATCACCCTGCCCGCATCCGTCAGCGCGACCATTTCCGACGCATCTGCGGGACAGTTCTTTTCCTGGGTGGTTGTGATCTGGCTCGCCGGCGCGATGGCATTCTGGGTGCGTTTGATGGGAGGATGGGCCGTTGCCGCGCGCATGCGATCCACGCTGGTTCGGCCGGCGCCGCCGGAATGGCGGCGGGTGCTCGGCGAGCTTGGCGCCCGGATTGGCCTCTCGCGCCCGGTGCGGTTACTGGTATCCGCGCTGGTCGAGGTGCCGACCGTGGTCGGCTGGCTTCGTCCGGTCGTGCTGGTTCCGGTTGGAGCGCTGGCCGGTCTGCCGGCCGAACATATGGAAGCGCTGCTGATTCACGAACTGGCACACATCCGGCGGCACGATTATCTCGTCAACATGCTACAGAGCGTTGCCGAGGCGCTGCTGTTCTACCATCCGGCGGTCTGGTGGGTGTCGGGGCATATTCGCGCTGAGCGGGAGCTGTGCTGCGATGACGTTGCGGCACGGGCGAGTGGCGACGTGCTCACCTATGCGCGCGCTCTGGCGGCGTTGGAATCTCGCCGTCCGGCCCACCTCAATTCCGCCCTCGCCGCCAACGGCGGTTCGCTCGCCGGTCGCATCGCAAGGCTGCTGGGCCAGACGCGGCCGGTGTCGCAAACGCACTCCGGAATGGGAATCGTCGTGACGGCGATTCTTCTGGCGATGACGGCTGTCGGGCTGTTCGGCCAGTCCGATGCCACGCCGCGATTCGAGGTTGCGTCGGTCAAAAAGAACGCATTAAGCCCGAGATTCATGGCGGTTCGGCCCCGCGCTGGCGGGCTGACCACGGAAAACGCTCCGCTGCGGCTGCTCATGCAGAACGCCTATGGCGTCCAGGACTTTCAGATTTCGGAAGGACCAGCCTGGATTCAATCCGAAGGCTATGACATCGAGGCCAAGGCAGATGGAAAAGCCAGCCGCGCGCAGATACTTCTCATGCTGCGGTCGCTCCTCGAAGACCGGTTCCAGCTCAAGCTCCACCGCGAAACCAAAGAACTCCCGGTCTACGCGCTCACCGTGGCAAAAAGCGGCCTCAAATTGCAGCCCCCGAAGGAAGGCGGTTGCATTCCGGTTGACCCGAGCGGGATGCTGCCGCCGCCTTCGAACACGCCCGGACAGCGGGCGCCCGGTTTTCCCTGCGGCATGCCCGGCGTGATGATGGAACCGTCGGGGGTACGGATCCAGGGAGGAAAGATAGCCATGCCGGACTTCATCAAAGTGCTTTCCATGGCGTTAGGCCGCCCCGTCCTTGACAGGACCGGGGTCACCGAAACATTCGACGTTCGGCTAGATTTTACTCCGGATGAGGCCGTGGCCGGGCTCCCGCGATCCGCCGGGGCTGGCGATCCCGACAGCCCACCGTCCGCGGCCGACCCTGGCGGCCCACCGCCGATCTTCGCCGCCATCCAGGAACAGCTCGGGCTGAAGCTCGAATCGGTCAAGGGACCGGTGGAAGTTTTGGTGATCGATCACGTGGAAAGACCGTCGCAGAACTGATCCCCGTTGGCAGGCGAAATCCGCTTCGGACCCGAAAACCGGCGCGCCTGCCCCACGTGGCGCACGCACTGATGCGTGCCGTGTCGAGACTTTTCTCAACACTTCTTTTTTCCGGCGGCACCCTGCGTCGGCACGAGTGCCGCCGACGCGGCACGCACGAGTGCGTGCGCCACGTCAAGCTAACTGCTGACAGGCATCGCCTATGCCTGCGCGACCGCGGGCACGGGTTGCGGGCGACGCGCTGCGCGGCGCGCGGCGAACCACAGCTTGGCGGCCGACAACGCGACCATCAGCGCGGTCAACAATATGGTGGCGAAGGCGGTTTGCGGAATGCTCAGATTGCGGCGCAGGGGTCGCGTCCAGCCGCCGTAGACGATCACGACGTGCACCCAATAGACCAGGAGCGAGGTTTTGCCCAGCGACTGCATCCAGCTCCAGCTTACGCTCGCGCCGTATTCGGTCCAAAGATAGGAGCCGGCCAGAAACGCCAGAATGACGCCGGTGCGAATGAAAACCAGCGTCGGGCTATTGGTCCAGA
Organism: Bryobacteraceae bacterium; assembly: GCA_036404395.1. GTDB lineage: Bacteria > Acidobacteriota > Terriglobia > Bryobacterales > Bryobacteraceae > Bog-375. The sequence goes on from DASWZP010000252.1 coordinate 26,682, forward strand.
AACTGGTGTTCGGGTAAATCGAGTAAGGGTTATTGGAGAAATACTGATTGGTGAAGATCAGCGCGAAGCCGATCAGCACCGACCATTGCATCAGCCGGTCCATGCGGGCTTCGGCAGTGCGTTTCACCGCGAGGCCGGCCGCGATGCCGAATCCGACATACGAGGCGCAGGGAAAAAACGGGAAGCGGCCGCGGCCAGCGCCCGGCACCAGGTACTCGCGTAACAGCGCGGGCGCGCCATCCCAGGGGAGGTTCGCCATCAAGGGCGACAACATGGCGATAGCCGCGGCGCCGAGCACGGCGAAACGCAGGCGCCCCTCGGCGCCGAACGCCGCAGCCGCCGCAAACACGGCCAGCCCCACCGCCATGCAATTGAGAATATCCACCTTGGTCAGCTCTTGCAGGCTGCCGCCGGGGTAACTGCCCAGCCAGTTGGTGAAGCGGAACAGCAGCGCGATCCCCATAATGTAACCGGCGCGCCGCAGCGCGACCACCCAGCGGCGCCACGGCCTGGATTCGCGACGCGCCAGGCTTTCCATCTGGAAGGCGGTCGTCATTCCGGCCATGAACAGGAACAGAGGCGCGGCCATGCCGCCGACAAATTGCGACAGCACGTAAGGGCCGCCGTCGCGCAGGTCCGTGCGCACGAAGGCGTTGAACGCGTGGCACTGGATCATGATGACCACCGCCAGCCCGCGCATCCAATCGAGAAAGGGGAATCGTTTCACTTGGGCGCTCAGCCTGTGCTTACGCAGTGCAATTTACCACAAATTGTTGCGGCGACGGCGTAGGCCGGCGCGGCGCGAAGCTCAATGGAAAAATTCGCGGGCCGGGCATGCCCGGCCCCTACGGGCGATCTAGGCCGCTGGTTAATTCTGGGCGGCCACGCGGCGGCTCAGCAGGGCGTAAGCTCCATAGAGGGCGGCCGAGTAGAAGAGATCCGCCAACACGGTGTTGCGATAGTACGGAATCGCGGCCACATAGCAGGCCATCAGGCCGGCGGCGTCGTGCGTATAGAGGGACACCGGCTTCAGCCACATCGCGAAATTGGTAATCAGGAAAAACTGCACGCTGCCCGCGAGCGCCGCGCCGCCAATGGCGAGCGGGTTCTCGGTTGAGCGCAGCCGCGAGCCGATCCACACATAAATCAGGAAGCTTGCATACACGAACGGAGTCGCGAACGAATAGCCGCCCACCAGCGGGTCGGTGACCAGCATCAAAACCAGCGGCAACAGGTAAGCCTTCCAGCCGCTGAGGCGGCCGCCGGCAAACAGGCTGACGCCGCCCACCGGCGTGAAATTCGGCGCATGCGGCACCAGGCGCGCCAGCATACCCAGGATGGTGAGGCCGATGGCCAGCGGCCTCGACGTTTCGTTCTTCATTCGTGTTTCTCCTTAATCGATTATCTATCAGAATGAGCCGAACCGGCATGGTTCGGATCCCACAAAGTTTCCGGATCGCCGGTGAGGTGGCTGGCCCAGCGGCTCCAGACAAAAAATGCGTCGCTGAGCCGGTTCAGGTAGCGAATCGCCTCCGGCGGCACGCTTTCGAGGCGGGCCAGCGCCACCACGGCGCGCTCCGCACGGCGGCAAACCACGCGGCAGAGGTGAAGATCGGAGTTCAGGCGGCCGCTGCCGGGCAGAACGAAGGAATGGAGCGCCGGCAGGTCGCGATTGATGCGATCCATTTCGGTTTCGAGGCGCGTCACATCTTCATCGGTCACGCGCGCCTGGCGCTCGCGAACGTCTTCGGGTAAGGTGGCGAGAATCGAGCCGAGGTTGAACAGCTCGTGCTGGATGCGCAGCAGAACCGGCACCAGCGTCCAGGCGCGGCCGTCCTTGTCGACCAGCCCCTCGGCGGTAGCGCGCGCGGCGCCCACGAAGGCGTTCAGCTCGTCCACCGTTCCATAGGCTTCGATGCGCGGGCCGTCCTTGGCGACGCGCTGGCCGCCGGCCAGAGCGGTTTCTCCTTCGTCGCCGGCGCGCGTGTAGACGCGGCCGATGGTCAGGCGAGGCGGATCGAACGGTGGCTTGCTCATACTCTCATTTTGCTCCCGCGAACGACCATTTCAAACCGGTCACGAAATTCAGGCGCGGCGAAGGGTAGCCGAACACTTCTTCATAATGCTGGTCGAGCGCGTTGCGCAGGTTGCCATAAGCCGTAAGGCCGCGGCCGACCTTGTAGTTGAGATTCAGCCCCAGGTTGGCATAGCCGGGGTTTTGAAACAAGCCGGCGGATGCGCCGTAGCTCGGATCGACATCGAGAATGGAACCGCGGAAGTAGCCGTCCAGCCCGCCCGAGACGCGGCCGCGCGTGAAGGTGGCGGCGAAAGCGCCCGAATTCGCAGGGCGGCGCAACAATCGCTGGCCCACGGTAAACGGCGCCGGCGCCAGGTTGTTGGCGCCGTTGAGCGAGAGGATTTCCGAATCGAGCCAGGTGTACCAGCCGGTAATGTAAAGCCAGCGGGCGGGCCGCAGCCGGGCGGAGTATTCCGTGCCCAGGCCGCGCGAGTTGGCGATGTTATCGGATTCATAGTGGCTGAGCACGGCGAGATTGCCGCCCAGAATGACGATCAGATCGTAATAGCGGTTGTAGAAGAAAGTGGCGTCGAGCGAGAAAACGTCGTGGAAAAAGCGGCGCTCCACGCCGGCGTCGAAGCCGCGCGTGCGCTCCGGCTTGAGCGAAGGATTGTCGGTGAAAGCCAGGTCAAAGCCGGTGGGCGGGCGAAAGCCGGTGCCGAAGGAAGCGTGAAAGCGCGTGCCGCCACGGCTGTACGCGGCAGCCACTTTGGGGTCGATCGCGTTGACGGACTGCGCGGGAAAGGCCGGGCGCGAATAGCCATCGGTGGGAATCGCACCGGTGTCCAGGAACTCGCCGCGCAAGCCGGCGTTGATCGACCAGCCGCCGGGAAGTTGAAAGCGGTTCTCGAGGTAGAACGCGAGATCGTTGCGGCGGATGGGGAAGGTATCGGAACTCGCGTCCGTGATGTAGCTGTTGCGCAGCTCCTCGATAGTTTCAACCGTGCCCAAGGCAACTGTATACCAGGGCTTGACGCTGGTTGTCATCCGCCATTCCGCCTGGCCGCGCAGATCTTTGTTGGCGGTGAAAGGGTAGGGACTGGTGTAGCCGTTGTTGTTGAGGAAGAACGAGGCGAACAAATCCTCCTTGATCCGCCCCGAGAACAGGTCCGCCTGGTAATGGACCAGGTAATCGGAGAAGTTATTCTTGCTGCGGCTGACGGTGTCGATTCCGGTGTAGTTGTTGTTGGGATCGGAGCCGTAGGGGCCGGGCTCGCCGACGGAGTTGGAATCGAAATCGGCGTGGAAGTTCAGCGACTGGCTGCCGAAGCGGCGCAGCAGGTTGAGCATCAGGTTCGAATTGCGATAGTCGCTGTTGGGCACCGGGCCGTTGTCGTCGAGGCGCGAAGCCGCGAAGGCGATGCCGAACCCGGCCAGGGTATCGCCGCCGGCGATGCCGAAGCGATGCTCCTGGTACGTGCCGCCTTCTGCGAGAATATCGAGGTTGGGCGCAGCGCCGGCTTCACGGGTGACGAAGTTGACCACGCCCGAGTTGGCATACTCGCCGGCGACGGCGGATTCGGGGCCGCGGATCACCTCGACGCGGTCCAATTCCTCGGCTGGGATGTGGGCGAAATCGAAGGTCCCTCCGAAACCATTGACCGGGATGCCATCGATCTCGACCAGATTGAAATCGTCGTAGCCGCCGCGCAGGTAGAGCGAGGTGAGGCCGCCGGTGAATCCGGTCTGGCTGATGGCCATGCCGGGGAGGTAACGCAGCAGGTCGACGGCCTGCGCCAGGTTGCTCTGGCGGATCTCTTCGCTGGTGACGATGCTGGTGCTGCCGCCCTGCTGGCTGGCGGGGACATCGATGGCGGAGCCGACCACGCCCACCGAATCCTGGAGCGGCGCCAGTTGCAATTTCACCAGCAGGGGCTGCGATGCGGCGGAGAGGAGAAGCACGGCGGTGCGAAATCCGGGCGCGGCAACCACGAGTTTGGCATCGGGCGCATTGGCCACGGCGGTATCGATGTCAAACGAACCGTTGACACCGGTGAGAGTGTGGGCGGCGATTCCGGCGGGGACCGATACGGCGACCTGGGCGCCCACGATGGGAGCGCCGGACGGATCGGCAACCGTGCCTTTCAGCGAAGCCGCCGGAAGGCCGGCGGAAAAGAGCAAGAGCAAGGCCGCCAGGCCCTGGAGACGTATATACATTCGAGGCTCCTCCCTAGAGAGCCGAAAGTAAACAATCTCGCTGGCCGGTCTCCTGGTTTGCGCATCGTCAAATCGCCCTGTCTTCCCATTCCACGGATGGAACAGTGACACACGTAGGGCGATTCTCCGCGCTTACAGTGGCTGGGCCACGCCGGATTTGCACCGGCTTCCCGTACACCAGCGGACAATCGGATACTTTTCGAGTGTACACTAATTCATGACGTGATGCGAAACCGAAAGACTTGCCTCGCGCATCTCGGGCTGGCGCTGGTATTCCTGGGAGCGGCGTTCCCAGCGCTCCACTCGGCGGCGAAATCGGACAAACGAAAATCGCAAGCCGCATACCAGCTTGGACAGCGCGCCGACCAGGCGGGACGCCGCGAAGAAGCCATCGGCGAATACTCGGAAGCCCTCGAGTTTGACCCGGATAACACCGCGGCGTTGTGTGCGCGCGGCCGGGATTACCTGGCTGGCGGCGATAAGGTGAAGGCGCTGGCCGACCTGGAACAGGCGGTGACCTTGCAGCCCGCCGACGGCCAACCTTACTGGGCGCGCGGCGACTACTACGCTGCGACGGGAGACAGCGCGCGCGCCATCCAGGACTACACCACCGCGATCGGCCTGAAGCTGGAGCGCACGGAGGTGTACACGGGACGAGGGAACCAGGAGCTGGCGCTGGGCGATCACGAAAAAGCCGCGGCGGATTTCACGCGGGCTTTGGAATTGCGGTTGGACAACGCCGACGCGGACAAAGGCCTGGGCATGGCGCGCGCGGCCCAGGGGCGCTTCCGCGACGCGGTGGACGCTTTCGATTTGTGCCTGCGGCGGCGCCCCGATTACGCGGACGTCTACGTCGAGCAGGCGCTGGCCTACGCCGCGCTGGGCGATTACCGGCGCGCGCTGGCCGGTCTGGATACGGCGGTGCGGCTGCGGCCGGAGGACGCCCGCGCGCTGCGCACGCGGGGCGCGGTAAAGGAAGTGCTTGACGACAAAGACGGAGCGGCGGCGGATTACACGGAAGCCATCCGGCTGGATCCGAACGATGTGCGCCTCTACTTGGCCCGCGGCACGGTGCTGGCGCAGCAGGGCAAGATCGAAGAGTCGTTGCGGGACCGCAACCGCGCGGTGGAACTGGACCCGAAGAACTCCGATGCCTATGTTGAGCGCGCCGCGTCATACCACGCGCTGGGCGATCACGAGAAAGGGCTGGCCGACCGCACCATGGCGATCGCGCTCGACCCCGCGTCGGCGGTTGCCTGGCGGGCGCGGGGCGGCGACTACATCCTGCTGGGGCGCTACGATGAAGCGCTGATCGATCTGCACCGCGCCGCGCAGTTAGAGCCGGACAATACGGAGGCGCAGCAACTGCTGGCGCTGGCGGAGAAAAAAGTGCGCGAAGCGATCGAGGCCGCCCGCGCCAAGGAAGCGCTGCCGGACACGGTGGCGCTCGACCTGCCGGGCTCGCCCACGGCGCCGGAGCCGGCGGCACCGGCGCCTGTACCGGCCGGCACGCCAGAATCCAGCGCTGCCGCGGGACCACCGAGGCTGGGGGCGCCGCCAACGGTTCACCCACCTGGGCCGGCCGCATCGCCATCCACCACTGCCGCTGCGCCGAAGCCGGAGCCCGCGCCAGCGCCCAAACCGCCCGCGCCGCAAGTTAAGCCCGCCCTGAAAGCGCAGGCGCCGCCAGCGAAGTCCGTTGGCTCGCCCGCGGCGATACCGCCTGCGGCTGCAGCACCGCCATCCACCGCAACCGCTGCTGCACTGACGCCGAAGCCGGTTGCCTCGCCAACGCCCCAACCACAAGCGCCGGCGGTAAAACCAGCGCTGAAAGCGCAGACGCCGCCGCCGAAGCCGGCACCCGAAGCGGCCAGGGATGCGTTCGCCCATCAGGCGTTGGGGCGCAAGTCGATTCAGGACGGGAAATTCGCCGAGGCCATCGAGCAGCTCAGTGGGGCGATCCGGCTGGACCCGACCTCGGCGCGGGCGTACAACGCGCGCGGCTACGCGCACATGCGCCTCAAGCATTTTGCCGACGCAGTATCCGATTTCGACAACGCCATCCGGCTGGATCCGAACTACGTCAACGCGTACCAGAACCGCGCCGCCGCGCGCCGCGGGTTGGACGATACGGCCGGCAGCGACGCGGACCTGGCGAAGGCGCGGGAATTGAGCAAGGGCTTGCAGTAGGGGCGCCGGCCGGCGGGTCCCAGGAGGAGAGCGGACGCATGGAATACACGTACGAAGATATCGCCAAGATGATCGATCACTCGCTGCTCAACCCGACGCTCACCGCGGCCGAGATGGAGCGCGGCTGCCGGCTGGCGCTGGACTATGATGTGGCCAGCGTCTGCATCCTTCCGTATTACCTCCGACGCTGCGCCGAGATGCTGGCGGGGAGCCAGGTGAAGGCGAGCACCACCATCGGCTTCCCGCACGGCTGCCACACCACGGCCGTCAAAGTGGCCGAAGCCGAGCGGGCGCTGGCGGATGGCGGCCAGGAACTGGACATGGTGGTGAACATCAGCGCGGTGCTGACCGGCGACTGGAAGTACGTTCACGGCGACCTGGCGGCGGTGATCGCAGTGACTCACGCGGCGGGTCAAAAAGTGAAGGTGATTTTCGAAAACTGCTATCTGAACGACGCGCAGAAGATCCGCCTCTGTGAGATCTCGAGCGAGCTGGGCGCGGATTGGGTAAAGACGTCCACTGGATACGGCAGCGGGGGCGCCACCATCGAAGACCTGGTGCTGATGCGGAAGCACGCCGCGCCGCAGGTGCAAGTGAAGTCCGCCGGAGGAATCCGCGATCTCGACGCGCTGCTGGCCGTCCGCGCGGTGGGCGTGACGCGCTCCGGCGCCACGCGCACGGCATCCATGCTGGACGAATGCCGGCGCCGATTGGGATTGCCGCCGGTGGAGCGCTCGAGCGAGAGTCAGATGCCGGTGTGAGGCGGCGCGACCGGCATCACGGTTGCCAGTGCTGCGCTCACTTTGCGGCGGTCGGCAGGCTTCAGACGGCCAACTTTGCCGATGAGCAGACGGCTGTCCAAGGTGAAGAGCTTCATGCGCACCACGCTTGCCATTTTCAGGCCGGCAGCCGAGGCGTCGATTCCAGTGTCCAGCGGCCACGGCGCATTGCGCGAATCCGTGATCATCGCCAGCACGGTGTGGCCATGGCGGTTGAACGATGGCCGGCTGAGCACCAAAGCGGGGCGCCTCACGGCGGCCAGCGAATCCGTGAATGGAAACGGAACGACCACCACATCGAAGACATCACAGGTCATCGAAGTTCTCGTGATCGTGAGGAGAATCCCACTCCGGCGCGAGCGTCTGCGAAATCGCGCGGAGCCAGGGCAGATCGAGCGGCTGCGCCTTGCGGATCCTCACCGCATTCCCGGCAACTTCATATGCCAGATAATCCCCGGCGCAAACATCGAGCTTGTCGCGTATCTTCTTGGGCAGTGTAACCTGGCCTTCGCTGGTGACCTTGCTGATCATGGATGTCGCCGGTTACAGTATACCGCATTACGTCCTTACCGCCTTACCTGCCGGCGACCACTCCCGCCGGTCCAGCGACGGACACGTCCAGAAGGGTCTCTCGACGCGGCACGCAGTGGTGCGTGCGCCACGGCAGAAACGGTGCGGTCATGCTTGCGCCCGCTCCCTTACTTGGCTGGGGACTCGGGCTTTTTCAGCTCGAAGAAACGGCCGTCATGGTAGTCGAAAACGTAGTCATAGGTAGCGATCTCCTGGTCATTGGGAGGCTGTTTCATTTCCTTAACCCGGAAGACCTCCAAGCTGGAATCGGCATAACTCAACCGCACCATGAAGAGCAGGTCGTACGTGTCGCGGCGGACGGGGTCGTTCAAGAACAGAAGACGGCTGCCGGAGCGAATGGTC
>DASWZP010000253.1:0-1708 GCA_036404395.1 Bryobacteraceae bacterium
CCCTACCGCGGAATCTCGTATCGCTTGATCTTCTCGTAGAGCGTCGAACGGTCGATGCCCAACACGCCGGCGGCTTCCTTGATGTTGCCACTGGTGCGCTGCAAAGTCGCCGTAATCAGCAGCTTTTCCATCTCCTCGATAGTGATGCCCGCCGGCGGTGCCCAGCCTTCCTTCCCGGCCTGGCCGTTTTGCGTCACAAAAGCGAAATCGTCTTCCGTGAGTTCGGCGCCGCGGCAGGTCACCATCGCCCGCTCGATCGCGTTCTCCAGTTCCCGCACGTTGCCCGGCCAGTTGTGGTCCAGCAGCACCTTCAAGCCGCCATCGGAGATCCCGCCCACATCCTTGCCCAGCTCGTGCGAAATCCGTTCCAGAAAATGCTGCGCCAGCAGCGGGATGTCCTCGCGCCGCTCGCGCAGCGGCGGGATGCGGATCTCGATCACGTTCAGCCGGTAGTAAAGGTCGTCGCGGAATTTGCCCTCCGCCACGGCCTGCTGCAGATTCACATGCGTGGCGGCGATCACCCGCACATCCACCGTCACTTCCTCCGAACCGCCCACGCGGTAGAAGCGCCGCTCCTGCAGCACGCGCAGCAGGTCCACCTGCAGTTTGGGCGAGATATCGCCGATCTCATCCAGGAAAATCGTGCCGCCCTCGGCCATCTCGAACTTGCCCTGCCTTTGCTGGTTGGCGCCGGTGAAAGAGCCCTTTTCGTGGCCGAACAGCTCGCTTTCGAGCAGCGTCTCCGCCAGCGCGGCGCACGAGACCGCCACGAACGGCCTCGCCGCGCGGTCGCCCGAGTTGTGAATCGCCCGCGCAATCAGTTCCTTGCCGGTGCCGCTTTCTCCCTGAATCAACACCGTGCTGCGCAGGCTGGCGACTTCCTGCGCCAGCTTGAGGATGTCCTGCATCCGCGCGCTCTTGGCTGTAACGTCGCCGAAGTGGTATTGCCGAGACAGCTTCTTGCGCAGAATGCTGTTCTCCCGTTGCAGGTTTTTCACTTTGATGATGCGGCTCACCAGCAGCGAAATCTCTTCCGGGTTGCAGGGTTTGACGATGTACTCCTGCGCCCCTTCCTTCATGGCCGTGATGGCGGTATCCACCGTGGCGTAGGCGGTGATGATGATGATGGACGCCTCGGCGTGCAGCCGGCGCACCTGCATCATGGTCTCGATCCCATCCATGCCGCCGGGCATTTTGAGATCCACGAAGTAGATGGCATAGTCGCGCTGCGCGGACTTCTCGACCGCTTCGCGTCCCGAGTTGGCGGTGTCCACCGCGTACCCGTCCTCGCGCAGCCAGGCGGCCAGCGATTCGGCCATCACCTCTTCGTCATCCACTACCAGGATTTGCCAGTGGGTCTTCATAGCCGTCACCCCTTCGGTTTCCGTTCGATCCGCGCCGCGCAACGGGCGCAGAACGCCGCGCGCTTGAAATCGATCTGCCGCACTCCGGTCGCCATCGACATGGCGCAATTCGAGTCCGGGCAATGGATCAGCCCGAACAGGTGGCCGCATTCGTGCAGCACTTCTTTTTGCGCGCGCTCCAAAAATACCTCGCGATTCGGCGCCAGCCCGTAGAATTCCTGCCGCAGGCGGGCGAGCGAAACCACCGCCGCGCGGCCGCCCAGTTGCGCGTGGCCGAACACGAAAGTCAGCACAGGAATGAACAGATCCCGTTCCGTCACCCCCAGCAGCTTGAACGCGTCGCC
>DASWZP010000254.1:0-15990 GCA_036404395.1 Bryobacteraceae bacterium
GGAGCGGGCGTCCGTCCGCTACCATCGAATCGGTTCTATGGCCACGCTTTTTTCCATTACTGCGCGCCGGCGAGACGGCATGAAACCGTATGGGCGATGCCAGGGACAAACGGACTCGCTGCCGCCCACCGCCATTTCATCCTCGGACGCGGAGGCCGGCGCGGACCGCTCCACCGGCCTTGCACGTCTCACCGCGCAATATTACCGGCGCTGGCAGCCGGTTGTCATCGAAGAGCGCGTGCTGGTGGATCTGCTGATTGCGGCGGATTGGCAACTGCGGCGTCTGCAGTCAGGCCGCCAGTGGCACCCGCCCGAGCCGGCGTAAGGCATTGCGGTTTCAAAATCAACCAAGGCCCGAAGCCGCCAGCGTTATGGTCGAGCGCCATATGGTATGATCCCCGTTGAATGTCGGAGCCCGGGGCAACAATCCGGTACCGCCGAGCACACAATGATAACCTCCGTTAATATTCAGGGATACCGGGGTTTTGATCGCTTCGAGATGACCGGTCTCGGCAGAATCAACCTCCTGGTAGGCACCAACAACAGCGGTAAGACCTCGGTTCTGGAGGGCATTTTCCTGCTAATGGAAGCCGGGGACCCGTATGCCCTCTGGCAGCTTGTATCGCGTCGCGGAGAGCGAGCAATTATCTCGCTGCCCGGATCAGATCGCGAACCGACGCCCGCGCGTCGAATCCAGCTCGAGCTTGAGGCGTGCCATCTGTTCAGAGGACACGAGGTGCACCCTGGCTCGAAATTCAGTATATCCGCCAAGAACCAGACGCCCGAGCGATCAATCGTCTTTACCGTTATGGAATTGTCCGCCAAGGACCGAGCTGAATTATTCGGACCTGCCGACGACGGAACATTGCCATCCCGCCTTGCTCTTGAGGTCCAGGGAACTCCGCCCCCAATTTCTAGCATGATCCCCCTCAGCCGTACCGGGGGGATTACGCCAGAGACGCTTGAAAGTTCCCGCCGTTCCCATCGCAGGGCCGCCATCGGTAGTTCCGTGTTTATAACCACCGAGTCACTCACCATGCAGGAGTTGATTTCGCATTGGAACAGGGTTTTATTGACCCCAGCCGAGGGCCTTGTCCTAGCGGCTCTTAAGCTGATAGATCGGGACATCGAGCGTATCGGACTCCAAGCCGACGCGCAGCCCTTCTTCTACAACGCCATGACTCGCGGCGGGTTCCTTATCAAGAAGCGTGACGTAGAGCAGCCTATTCCAATTGGCAGCATGGGGGACGGAATGTGGCGCTTACTGGCCATGGCAATTGTGATTACGCAATGCAGGGGCGGTGTGTTGCTTGTCGATGAAATTGACACGGGGCTGCACTACACCGTCATGTCCAGAATGTGGCAACTTATCTTCGGCGCTGCTAAAGAATTTAACGTGCAGGTTTTTGCCACCACCCATAGCTACGATTGTGTTCACAGCCTGGCGCAGATATGTGCCGATGCTGATGAGATAAATCCCGTTACTGTACAGCGTGTTGAACCCGGAAAAGCTAAAGCGGTGCCCTACTCCACAGGCGAAATAAAGCTCGCAGCAGAACGGCAGATAGAGATGCGGTAGTTGCAAGAAATGGGGACGAACAAATCCAATCCGAAACAGTTGGTTGTTGAGGGTTTTCAGGATCTGTATTCGGTACATGGTCTAATGCGCGCCCACATTGATTGGCCGGATGGCAAGGAGAACGCCCCAGTCTGGATTGAGATTGGAAAAAGCGCAGAAGAGATACTCGAACCTGGGTACATTTCCTTAAAGCTGAAGGAGCCTTTTACCGAGACCCTCGGGGTAATACTCGACGCTGATACGTCGCCAAGGGGCCGATACGGTCGTATCCGCAAACAGTCCATCGAGATTTTCCCAGATTTGCCCGATGATATTCCCCTGGGCGGACTGATCGTGGAAAACGACGATCACAAGAGACTGGGCGTCTGGATTATGCCTGACAACGCGTCCGAAGGATGCTTGGAGGTCTTCTTGCGGCATTTGGTGCCCAACGAGTCCGAGCCGATATGGCAGCATGCTACTGGCTCAGTAGTTAGAGCAAGAGAGATAGGTGCTAGCTGTCGAGAGTGCCATCTCCCAAAAGCATTCCTTTACACGTGGCTCGCGTGGCAGGATGAGCCGGGTCAATATCCAGGCACGGCCCTCACACGAAGAATCCTGGATCCGCATGCTGTGAGCGCCGCTTCGTTTGTGAAGTGGTTTCGGGAGCTGTACGCCCTATGAAACCAGTACAAGCGTCGTTCTTCCCGACGATGCCGAACCCGAACCTAGAACACCGCCGTCTTAAGCTGGCGTCTTTGTGATACCGCCTCGGGCCTGTCCGCCTCCTACCTTGATGGCGAATACCGTTTGGTCGTCGAATGCGGTAGTGGAGAACTTGTCCTGGTCGCGAAAAATCGCGGCCACCATATCGGCGGCGGAGCCGGCGCAGTTGGCGCGCAGAATTTGCGCCAGGCGGCCTTTGCCATACTCGTGGCCGGCGGCGTTCAAATTATCGGTGATGCCGTCGGAGTAGAGCACCATGGCGTCGCCGGGCATGGCATGGAACACCACTTCCTCATACTCGCGCTTGTCGAGCAGACCGAGCGGAACACCCTCGACGCGCAGATTCAGGATGTCGCCGCCGCGGCAGATCATGGGCGGTAAAGCGCCGGCATTGGCCATCGTCATGTAGCCGGCCGCCGGGTCCCAGAGCAGCACCAGCAAAGTGGCATAGCGCGCCTCCACTTTGCGTTCGCCTAAAGCGTCATTCAATGCCTTGAGCAATTCCGCGGGCCGGCGATGGCGCGGTGCCAGCGTTCGCAACAAGCCGTTCAACAGGCCGCCATAGAGCGCGGCCGCGGCGCCTTTGCCGCTGACGTCGCCGAAAGCGATGATGGTGCGGCCGTCCCGCAGTTCGAAGAGATCGTAAATGTCGCCGGAGATGCCGCGCGCCGGACGCAGGCGCACCATGGCGTCGAGCCCTTCGATTTCGGGCGCCGCATCGGGCAGCAGCACGCGCTGCAACTCGCGGGCGGCCTCCAGGTCTTCCTCCATGCGGCGCTCGCGGGTGGCCAGTTCCTGATACAGGCGGGCGTTTTCCACGCTCGAAGCCACCTGCGGCGCGAGCAGCGCCAGCGTGCGTACGTGCTCGTCGGTGAAGTAGCCGACGCGGTCGCTCTCCAGATCCATCACGCCCACCACGCGGTCCTGCAGCAGCAATGGCACGGCCACTTCGGAGCGGATATCGGAATGAGAAGCGATGTAACGCGGGTCCTTGGCAACATCGTGTACGCGCACCGGCTGGCGCGAAGTGGCTGCGGCGCCGGTAATGCCCTTGCCGAGCGGGACGTTATCCGTATTCACGCGCTGATCGTAGCGGATGCTGAACAGGTGGCGCAGCGACTTGGCATCGTGGTCGGTGAGCAGGATGCTGAATGCGTCATAGTTAATCAGCTCGCGCACGGTGCTGGCGATCTTGCCGAGCAGCTCGTTCAAATCGAGAATCGAGGAAAACTCGCGCGAGATGTTGGCCAGCGTCTTCAAGGTGCGGTTGTTCCGCTCGACGCGCAGGTAGAGCCGCGCGTTGTCGATGGCGACGGCCACGCGCGCCGCGATCAGCCGCAGCAGCGCGCGATCGTATTCGGAATAGGCGTTGAGGCGGGTGGATTCGAGATCGATAACGCCCACCAGCCGCTTGCGGGCGATCATCGGAACTGCCAGCTCGGTGCGGACCGCATCGACGGCGTTCAAGTAGCGCGGATCGCTGCGCACGTCGCCCACCAGCACCGGCTCGCGGCGCGCGGCGGCGGCGCCAGTGAGACCTTCACCCAGCGCGATGGACAGCTTCGAGATCAGTTCCTCGCGGTGCCCCACGGCGTGGCGGATGTGGAGGGTGCGGCTCCGCTCACTATAGAGCAGGATCGCGAACAGGTCGTAACGCAGCACGCGCCCGATGATTTCAGCCACGTTGGCCAGCAGGCGGTCTAGGTCGAGCGTCTCGGAGGTAGCGGCGGAAACTTCCAGCAGGAAATCGAGCAGTTCGCTCCGCTCGCGGAAACGCACGGCGCTTTTGCGGCTAGTGGGCATCAGCTCTCGACGGAAAGTGGAATTTGCGCGCGCAACATGCGTCCTCAGGCCGCGGTGGCTTCCACAATCTTGATGCTGGCGCTGGCGCCGATGCGGGTCGCGCCGGCCGCGGTCATGGCGCGCAGGTCGCTCAGCGTGCGGATGCCGCCGGCAGCCTTGATGCCCATCTCCGGCCCGACCGCCTCGCGCATCAAAGCTACATCATGGGCGGTGGCGCCGGAGGTGCTGAAACCGGTCGAAGTCTTGACGAAATCCGCGCCGGCCTGTTTCGCCAGCGTGCAGGCCGCCGCCTTCTGCGCGTCGTCGAGCAGCGCCGTTTCCAGAATCACTTTGACGATGGCGCCGGCCTCGTGCGCGGTGCGGACCACTTGCCGTATGTCCTGCCGCACGGCGTCCCGGTCGCCGGAGCGTAGCGCGCCGATGTTGATCACCATGTCGATCTCGGTGGCTCCCACGCGCACGGCCACGGCTGTTTCGGCTACCTTGGCTTCGGTGCTGGTGGCGCCCAGCGGAAAGCCCACCACGGTGCAGACCTTCACCGCGGAGCCGGCCAGCTCCGCGCGCACCAGCGGCACCCAATAAGGATTCACGCAGACGCTGGCGAAGCCGTATTGGCGGGCTTCGCGGCAGATTTTGACGACGTCATCGCGAGTGGCTTCGGGCTTGAGAATGGTGTGATCGATGAGCGCGGCGATGGACGGATCGATCTTGGTGAGCCGCTCGCTGGCGGAGACGCGATCGGCGCCAGCGGCGATAATCGCTTTGGTGTTGCGGGCGCAGGTCTGCGCGCAGCGCTGCACGCAGCCGGGGCAAACCTGGTCGGGCAGGTTGAGGCCTTCGCCCTTTTTGGCGGCGGGCTCGGTGCGCCCGACGCGCGCCAGGATTTCTTCGCCGATTTCGGCCACCAGCCGGTCGAGCTCGGTCTGTGTCACGAGAGCGCCTTCTTGGCGAACTTCCGCTCGATGGCCATGATCTTGTCGACCCGCGCCTGGTGCCGGCCGCCGGCGAACCGGGTCGAAACCCAGGTGCGCAAAACCTCTTCCGCCTGGGTTTCGGTCAAGAGCCGTGCTCCGAGCGTAAGCACATTAGAATCATTGTGTTCCCGGCTATTCCTGGCGGAAGCCTTATCATAGCACAGGGCCGCGCGGATGCCGGGAATCTTGTTGGCGGCCATCGAGGAACCGATGCCGGCGCCATCGATCACGATGCCGCGCGAGACGGCGCCAGAAGCGACCAGCTCGCCAACTTTGAGCGCCAGGTCGGGATAGTCGGCGGGCTTTTCCTCGTAGACGCCGACATCACGCACTTCCAGGCCGAGCTCGGTCAGCACCGGCTTGAGCGCTTCCTTCAAGCGGAAGCCGCCGTGGTCGGCGCCGATGGCGACGGTTCTTTCGGGCGGCGCCAGCAGAGAAACCTGATCTTCCGGAACCTCGAGAATGCGAACCCCGCGCGCCGCAGCGGTCTCGCGCGCCGATGCGGTGACGATCGCTTCCGGCGATACACGCAGATCGCCACTAGCCGGAACATCCGCCGCGGTGACTATTTGTCGCATGAGGAACCTTCATTGTAATGAAAAAAAGGCCGGGGATCGGAGACTTGGTTTTGTGGGTGTGCGATGGGATTTCTTTTATCTAAAAAACATAGGGCAAGCTAAAGCATGCCCTACCGCGCTATAAAGGAAGTGGGACGTTTCAGGGGATGACCGAAGACTGGGAGAGTGCATGAAGATCACCTATACGGGCAGGCAGGTGGAACTGAAGCCGGCTGAGCTGAAGAAGCTGGAGGCGCGGTTTGCCAAGATCGGCAAGCTTCTCGACGGGAAGCGCGAAGCGGAGGCTCACGTCATTTTGTCGATCGAGCGGCATTTGCATCAGGCCGAAGCCACGGTGAATTATTACGGCCATCAATTGGCGGGCGAGGGCTCCAGCACGGACCTGTTCATGGCCATTCACTCCGCCGCGGAGAAGCTGGAAAAGCAGGCCGTGAAGGCGCGCACCAAGTGGCGCGACAACAAACGCACGCCGCGCAAGAGCGCCTCGGAAGCGGAAACCGAAGCCACCCAGCCGGAGGTGGAAGTGGAGGCTGAGGCGGGAGCGGCGTCCGAGCGGCGCGTCTATCACGTGGGCCACCACAAGAAGCGCAAGCCGATGACGCTGGAGGAAGCGCTGCTCGAAATGGACAATCGCGACTACGTGGTGTACCTCGATGCCGAAACCGATGGCGTGAACGTGCTGGTGCGGCGGCGCGACGGCCATTTCGACCTGATCGAGGCCTGACCGCTCCATGACGCGCCACCGAGTTGCAGCCGCGCCCGAAGCCGGAAGCGCGCCCACGCGCCGGCGCAAACGGGCTACGCCGGCTGCGGCGGCCGCGCCGGAGCTGGTCATCATCACCGGACTCAGCGGGTCGGGCAAAGGCTCCATGCTCAAGGCGTTCGAAGACCTTGGGTATTACTCGGTGGACAACCTGCCGGTGGAGCTGATTCCCAAGTTCGCGGAACTCACTCGGGACAGCTCCAAGTTCCAATCCGCCGCTCTGGTGGTGGATATCCGCGAAGGCGGCGGCCTGGATCGCTTCCCGGCGGTATTCGCGCAGATTCGCGACACGGTGAAGGCCCGCCTGATTTTCGTGGAGGCGGAAGACTCCGCTATCCTGCGGCGCTTCAGCGAAACCCGCCGTCCGCACCCGCTCGGCACCAACCGCTCGATTCCCAGAAGCATCCAGCGCGAGCGCGCGCAACTGAAAAAGATCCGCGGCATGGCCGATCTGATCGTCAACACGTCGAAATTCACCGTGCACGAATTGCGCGAGTTTATCGGCGAGTGGTTTCGCGGGCAGGGCGAAGAATCGAAGATCATGGTGTACGTCACCAGCTTCGGTTTTCGCAACGGCGTGCCGCCCGATAGCGACCTGGTCTTCGACGTGCGATTCCTGCCGAATCCGAATTACATCCCGAAGTTCAAACACCTGACCGGGAAGAATCCGGCGGTGGCGCAATACATCCGGTCGTTCCCGCAGACGGCGGAATTCACCAGCCGCATTTCGGACCTGCTGATTTACCTGCTGCCGCACTATATCAGCGAAGGCAAGAGCTACCTGACCATCGCCTTTGGGTGCACCGGCGGCCACCACCGCTCGGTGATGATGGCGGACGAAATCGCCCGCAACCTGGCGAAGGCCGGATACCACGCCAAGGTGACGCACCGGGATATCGGATAGCCAAACCGAATCTGAGCCGCAGATAAACACAGATGAACACTGATAACAAGAAAACAAGACAGAGGAAGGCAGGAAGGCAAGATTTTGTTTTATCTGTGCTCATCCGTGTTCATCTGTGGCTGGTTCCTTTTTGGGGCACGTAATGCAGCCATTAGCATTATTTATGCCACATCGAGCTTGCATTTAGAAAACGTGCAGGGTAAACTCGAAGTTTAGTTCATGTCTCACGCTTGCACAGGCCGTTCCGCATCTGCTCACCTCGCAGGGATTCCTGTCCGCATCGTTATTATTAGCCTGGTCATCGTAGCCGGCCCCGCTTGAAGGCCAGCCGGAAGCAGTAACCGAGGCCATCAGCGGGGTTCAAAACCGGCTGGTGGCCTTTTTTTGTTATGCAGAAACTTGAATTACCAATGGTTGAGGGGAAGAGTATGGCGACGACTTTGATTTCCGGCGCGCAGATGCTGGTGGAGTGTCTGGTGAAGGAAGGCGTGGATTGCATGTTCGGGTATCCGGGCGGCGTGACGCTTCCGTTTTACGACGTGCTGTACGAGCACCAGGTCCGCCACGTGCTGGTGCGCCACGAGGAGAACGCGGCGTTCGCGGCGGAAGGCTGGGCGCGGTCGACCGGGAAAGTGGGCGTGTGCTGCGCGACCTCCGGGCCGGGAGCGACCAACCTGGTTACCGGCCTGGTGAACGCCCTGATGGATTCGATTCCGGTGGTGGCCATCACCGGCCAGGTGCACACCAAGTTGATTGGCAGCGACGCGTTCCAGGAGGCCGACACGTTCGGCATCACGCGCTCCGCCACCAAGCATAACTACCTCGTCAAGCGCCTGGAAGACCTGACGCAGACTATCCACGAGGCGTTTTATGTGGCGTCCAGCGGTCGTCCCGGGCCGGTGCTGGTGGATATTCCGAAGGACGTTTTTCAGGCGCAAGGGCACTATATTCCGGTGACCTCGGTGCACTTGCCCGGATACAAAGTGTTCACCGAAGGGCACACCGGGCAGATCCGCCGCGCGGCGCAAATGATCGAAGAGGCGGAGCGGCCGCTGGTGTACGCGGGCGGCGGCATCATCGCGGCCGAGGCAAGCGGCCTGCTGCGCGAATTCGTCGAGCTGACCGACACGCCGGCGGTGGTCACCCTGATGGGACTGGGCGCGCTCGCCTCCAACCATCCCAACTTCATCAGCATGCCGGGCATGCATGGCAGCTACGCGGCCAACATGGCGTTGCAGAACTGCGATCTGATCGTGGCGCTGGGCGTGCGTTTCGACGACCGCGTGACGGGGCGGCTGGCGGCGTTTGCGCCGCATGCCAAGGTGATCCACGTGGACATCGATCCGGCCGAGATCGGCAAGAACCGCGTGCCCGACGTGCCCATTGTGGGCGACGTGAACCGGGTGCTGACGCGCCTCAACAAGATGCTGCGCGAAACTCCCAACCAACACGGAGAGAAGGTCGGCGCGGCGCGGCGCGCGTGGTGGAAGCAGATTCGCGACTGGAAAGCGCAGCACCCGCTCGAGCCGGTCTTCTCCTCGAGCGAGATCAAACCGCAGCACCTGATGGCGGAGATCGACCGCCTCTCCGGCGGCGAAGCCATCGTGGCGAGCGACGTGGGGCAGCACCAGATGTGGGCGGCGCAGTTGATCCGCTTCAACCACCCGCGTCTGTGGATCAACTCGGGCGGCTTGGGATCGATGGGCTTCGGACTTCCGGCTGCGATGGGCGCGCAGTTTGCGAATCCCGACAAGCTGGTTTTCGCCATCGTGGGAGATGGCGGTTTCCAGATGTCGATTCCGGAGTTGGCGACGATTTCGGGCAACGGCCTGCCCGTCAAGATCGTCGTGATGAACAACGGCTACCTGGGCATGGTGCGCCAGTGGCAGACCATGTTCTACAACAACCGGCTGAGCGGCGTGGAACTGGACTGCTTCCCGGACGTGGAGAAACTCGCCGGCGCTTACGGCTTCAAGGGCCGCGTTGTCGACCAGCCGTCGCAACTTGCCGCCGCGCTGGAGGCAGCGGTCGCCGAGCCGGGCCCCTACCTGTTGAACGTGAAGGTGACGGCCACCGAATCGGTGTACCCGATGGTGGCGGCGGGAGCGGCCATCCACGAAATGGTGCTGGGGCCCCCGCAACCGGTTCCGGTGCCGGCCAAATAGGAGATGCCATGCTGCAAGTGATCTCGCTGCTGCTCGAAAACAAACCCGGCGCGCTGATGCGCGTGACCGGCCTGCTGACCCAGCGCGGGTATAACATCGAAAGTCTGACGGTCGCGCGCACGCTCGATCCGGAGCTTTCCCGCATGACCATCGTGGTCGACGTGGACGCCGCGCTGCGCCAGCAGGTGATCAAGCAGATGACCCGGCTGATCAACGTGCTGCAAGCCACAGACCTCACCGAATCGCCGGCGGTGGTGCGGGAACTGGTGCTGGTGCGCATACGGACCGCGCAGGACAGCCGCACGGCGGTGTTGAAGGAGGCCGAGATATTCGGCGGGCGCGTGGCGGATTCCTCCACCGAGGGATTCGCCATCGAAGCGACGGGCGACCCGGAGAAGTTGAACGAGTTCATCAGCGTGATGCGCAGCTACGGCGAGATCGACGTCACGCGCTCCGGCGCGCTGGCGATTGCGCTGGACAACAAGAAATTGCGGCTGCAGCCGCCGGTTCCCACGAAGAACGGGAACAAAGTGGAAGAGAAAGTGGTTTAGGAACGGACCGCTCCCTAACGGTCGCGGCTCCGAAAGACGGTCGCGGCTCCGAGCGGTCGCCTTCCGCAACGGAGCCGCGACCGTTAGGGAGCGGTTGGTTCAGTCTATTCGATGAGTTTCTAGGAACTGGAGAGAAAATGCCGAAGCGTTATTACGAAAAAGACGGAAATCTGGATTTCTTGAAGGGACGCACGGTCGCCATTATCGGGTACGGAAGCCAGGGCCACGCGCACGCACTGAATCTGCGTGATTCCGGCGTGGACGTGGTGGTGAGCGATGTTCCCGGTTCGCCGAACTGGGCTAAAGCCGAAGCCGCCGGGCTGAAAGTTCTGAAGGCCGCCGATGCCGCCAAGGCCGCCGACATCATCATGATTCTGGTGTCCGACCATATTCAGGCCGATGTCTACACCAAAGATATCGCGCCCCACCTGACGGCCGGCAAGACGCTGATGTTCGCGCACGGCTTCAACATTCACTTCAAGCAGATCACGCCGCCGGCGGATATCGACGTGTCGATGATCGCGCCCAAGGCGCCCGGGCACCGCGTGCGCGAACTGTTCACCGAGGGAGTGGGCGTGCCGGCGCTGGTGGCGGTTCACCAGGATGCCACGGGCCACGCGCTCGATAAGGCGCTGGCATACGCCCTGGCGCTCGGCCATCTCAAGGCCGGCGTCATCGAAACCACTTTCAAGGAAGAAACCGAGAGTGACCTCTTCGGCGAGCAGACCGTGCTGTGCGGCGGCGTCAGCGAATTGATCCGCGCCGGTTTTGAAACCCTCGTGGAAGCCGGTTATGCGCCCGAGATCGCTTACTTCGAGTGCCTGCACGAGCTGAAACTGATCGTCGACCTGATTCAGGAAGGCGGCCTGGCGTATATGCGCTATTCGGTTTCCGACACGGCCGAGTACGGCGATTACACGCGCGGCCCGCGCATCGTCAATGCCCAGACGCGCGCGGAAATGAAGAAGATTTTGGGCGAGATTCAATCCGGCGAATTCGCCAGGGACTGGATCCAGGAAAACAAGACCGGCCGCAAGAATTTCCTGGCGATGCGGGAAGCCGCGCGCCATCAGCCGGTGGAAGTGGTGGGCCGCGAGCTGCGCGAGATGATGCCGTTCCTCAAGAAGAAGAAGGAAGCCGGAGTCCCGCAGGACGCGGAGACGGTGAAGCAGTAAGTAACAGCCGCTCCTCCAGAAGCCGTGAAGAGTTCATTTCGAGCCACGGATGAACACAGATGAACACCGATAAAGCTCTTGTTTTTCTTATCCGTGTTTATCTGTGTTCATCCGTGGCCATGGTTCTTGGCGGTTTTTGAGGAGCGGAAGGGCAGTTTGGCTTGTCGCATGACAGGCTCTCAAGCGGGTGGAATATGAAGATCTTTACGTTCGACACCACGCTGCGCGATGGGACGCAGGGGGAATCGGTATCCTTTTCGGTGGACGACAAACTGGTCGTCACGCAGAAACTGGATGAGCTGGGCATCGATTACATCGAAGGCGGCTGGCCGGGATCGAACCCGAAGGACAAGGAGTTCTTCGAGCGCGCGCGCGATCTGCAACTAAAGCACGCGCGGCTGGCCGCGTTTGGCTCGACCCGCTTCGCCAAGAACAGCGTGGCCGAGGATCGCAACGTGCGGGCGCTGGTGGAAGCCGGCACTCCGGTGACGACGATTTTCGGCAAGACGTGGGACCTGCACGTCGAACGCGCGCTGGGGATTACGCTCGACGAAAACCTCAAGCTGATTGCCGAGACGGTCGCGTACCTCGAGCAGCACGGCAAGGAAGTGGTCTACGACGCCGAGCACTTCTTCGATGGCTACCACGCCAACGCGGATTACGCGTTGCGCACGCTCGAAGCGGCGCAGAAAGCGGGCGCTCACGTGCTCTGTCTGTGCGACACCAATGGCGGCACGCTCACCGGGCGGTTGGTGGAGATCGTGGCCGAGGTGCGCAAGCGTTTCGACGGCGTGATCGGCATCCACACCCACAACGATTCGGATTGCGCGGTAGCCAACAGCGTGGCGGCTGTCGAGGCCGGCGCCACGCACGTGCAGGGCTGCCTCAACGGCTATGGCGAGCGTTGCGGCAACGCCAACCTGTCTTCCATCATCGCCAACCTGGAGTTGAAGCTGGGCCATACCACGATCGGGCCGGAGCGGCTGGCCAACCTGGCCGCCACGTGCAAGTTCATCGCCGAGCTGGCCAACCTGCCGCTGCCGGGCGACCAGCCGTACGTGGGCAAGAGCGCGTTTGCGCACAAGGGCGGCGTGCACGTGAGCGCGGTATTGAAGGACGCGGCCACGTACGAACACGTCTCGCCGGCATCGGTGGGCAACCGGCAGCGCGTGCTGGTGAGCGATCTTTCCGGCCGCGGCAACATTCTATACAAGCTGAAGCAGCACGGGCTGGCCGACCGGCTGGGCGAGGATGCGCGCCGCGAATTGCTGGAGCGGATCAAGCAGATGGAATACGAAGGCTACGAGCTGGAGGCGGCGGAAGGCACCTTCGAACTGCTGGTGCGCGAGGCGCTGAATCCGGGCGTGCACTACTTCGATATCGATAGCTACGAAGTGTCGACGCGCGCGGGCGCAACCGGCGGATCGCACAGCACGGCCTCGGTGACGCTGCGCACCAAAGAGGGCGCGCATTCCGCCACCGCCAGCGGGCACGGCCCGTTCCACGCGCTGCACCTTTGCCTGCGCAAGTGCCTGGGCAAGCTCTACCCGCAAGTCACCGAAGTGCGATTGACGGACTACAAGGTGCGCGTGCTCGATTCGAAGAAAGGCACGGCGGCCAACGTGCGTGTGCTGATCGAATGGTCGGACCACCGCCGAAGCTGGTCCACGGTGGGCGTCTCCGACAACGTGATCGAGGCGAGCTGGCGCGCGCTGGTGGATGCAATCCGCCTCGAGTTAATGCGCCTCACCGAGCACGACCCATCCATCGAACGGGCCGTCGAAGACTACTGCTGGGGCGTGTAGGGCACGCTTTGGCTTGCCAACGCCCGCTTGCGGGCGCGGTTTTTCGCTTTCGTCGGTGATAAGATCCAAGAGTGGCGGACCAGCCGCCCCAAGGAGAAACAGCCGATGAAGTCTTCCAGCATGGCGCACCTCGTAGCGTGCGCGGCCCTCGCATTGTTGATCTCACCGGGAGCGCGCGCCGGCGAGAAAACCCTGATGCATTGTTTCGCGTGGACGCCCATCAAAGACGCCACGCCAGCCGATTGGCAAGCCTTCTACCAGGCTAGCGACGCCCTGCCCACCAAGATCCCGGGCGTGATGAAAGTCTGGTACGGCAGGCTGCAATCGCCGCTCCACCTGACGGGAATGGAAGGACCCGCGGTTCGCGAGTACGGCATGTGCATGGAGATGGCCAGCCCCGACGTGTTGAAGGCGTACGCGCAGGATCCGTATCACAAGACCTGGGCCGATGCCTATTCCAAGGTCCGCGTGCCAGGAACCACCACGTACAACATCCTCGGCCAGTAGGGGGGAGCAACTCCCAGCGGCCGGCGTAGCGCAAGCGTTCGTGCGTGCCGTGTCGATACTCTTCTCGACGGCTGCCGGCACACCGGAAACCAGGCGCCGGCATTTCGTGCCGGCGTGGCTCGCAATACACCGGCGGCAAGACCGCCGGCGTTACGAAGAAGCGCGGCACGGTAACGCCGGCGGTCTTTGCCGCCGGTGTTTTTTGTTTCCCTACGTTCCCACCCCGGCGTCGGCACGAGTGCCGACGCGGCACGCACGAGTGCGTGCGCCAGGTCGTAACCCTCTCAGCAGTCCTTACCGAAATCTTTCTCGAATGCCTCCATGAGTGCGGTGCCCCAATCGCCTTTGGTCTTCATACGGCCGGCGAAGAAGCGGAGCACGGGCGGTTCTTCGAAGAACTCCAGGCCGCCAATCAGCCGCCGGTGGGCGTAGAGCCATTGCAAACGGTCCGCGACATACTGGTAGTGCGACATAGTATAGACCCGCCGGGGCACGGCGAGCCGCAGCAGTTCGAGATCCGCCGGAACGTCGCGCCCTTCTTCGTCGCGATCCATGGACACCGAACCGCGCTCCATGCCGCGCACGCCGGAGGCGATAAAGCACGCGGCCGCCAGCGCGCCGGCGGGGTATTCCGACTGCGGCACGTGATCGATAAAGCGCATCGCATCCACATGGCAGGCCAGCCCTCCCGCGGGCGTGACCACGGGGACACCCTTCTCGAGCAACAGGCTAACGAAGTACTTGACGGCGTCCGCCGAGGAGCCGGCCACGTCCAGATCGGTCATTTCCCGGATGCCAACCGCCATCGCCTCGATCTCCTTCGAGGACATGCCGCCGTAGGTGAAGAAGCCCTCGTACACCGGAAGCCAGGGACGGATGGCGTCATGGAGGTCCTTGCGGTTGGTGGCGATCAAGCCGCCGCGCACGCTGCAACTCTTGCGGCCGGAGAGGTAGAGGAGGTCCGCGATGCTCATCATTTCCCGGACGATGTCGCGGATGGACGTGTTCTCGTACCCGGCCTCGCGCTGGCGAATGAAGTAGGCGTTTTCGGAAATCAGGCTGCCATCCACCACCAGGAAAATGCCCAGCGGCTCGATCAGCGCCTTCACCTGGCGCAGGTTTTCCATGGAAAACGGCTGGCCGCCAATCAGGTTGGTGGTGGCCTCCATGCGCACGAAAGAGACATTCGCCGGGCCGGCCTGGGTGATGGCCTCGCGCAACCGGTCCAGGTCCATGTTTCCCTTGAAGGGGTGCGCACTTTGGGTGTTCAGCGCCTCGGGTCCATAGAGTTCCAGCACCTTGCCGCCCGCCAGGTTGAAATGCGCCTTGGTGGTGGTGAAGTGATAATTCATCGGCACGACGTGGCCGGGCTTGACGAAAGTCTTGGCCAGCAGGTGCTCGGCGGCACGGCCCTGATGAGTGGGCAGCAGGTATTCGTAACCGAAGACCTCGCGCACCGAGTCGAGCAGCCGGTAAAAGCTCTCCGAACCCGCGTAGGCGTCGTCGGACTGCATCATGGCGGCCTGCTGATTGTCGCTCATGGCATTGGTGCCGCTATCGGTCAGCATGTCGAGAAAGATGTCGCGGGAGCGGAGGAGGAACGTGTTGTACCCCGCCTCTTCTGTCGCTTTGAGCCGTTCGCGGGCGGGAGCCAGCCGCGTTTTCTGCACAATACGCACTTTGTGCATTTCAATTGGGATTTCGGTGCCGTCGGATAAACGTATACTCATAGCCGTCCTGAAATGTGAATTGCTGGATTTGAGACCTGAAGGTCTATTACTAACACGAAGCGCGGAAGAATGCGGGGGCGGGTGCGGCTACAGCTTGAGCCGCGCCCCTACCAGCGGAAAAGCGGCCTACTGAAAATCACCACGACCAGCGCGGCTCCGCTCAGGAACGTGCCGAAGGGCAGTTCATAGGTGGATGGGTCCTTGTGCGTCAATTTCAGGTACGCGTAGCCCAGCACCGAGCCTGCCAGCGAGCCTAAGACCAGTGCGACCAGCCCGGCTTCCAGGCCAAGATAGCAGCCCAGCAGGGCCACCATCTTGACATCGCCCAGCCCCACGCCTTCGCGATGCCTGGCCTTCTGATACAGCCAACCCGCGCCCCAGAGCACGCCCGCCGGCAATGCGGCCGCAATCGCCGCCGCCGCTATTCGCGCGAACCACCCGTACGAGTGCACGCCGGCGACCCACAGGAAGACAGATGCGGCCCCGTCCGGGGTCACGGCGAAGATGGCGAACACCAGGCCCAGCACGGTTCCCCACACGGTGAATTCGTCGGGCAGGATGCGTTCCTCCAGGTCGGTGAAAAGCAGCGCTACCATCATGGCGGTGAAGACGCACATCTTGCCCGCGAACAGCGTCAGCCCGTAGCGCTCGACCATCAGGAAAAAGAAGGCGCCGGTGAGCAGCTCCACAATCGGGTAGCGCGGCGAAATGCGCGCCCGGCAGTGGCGGCATCGCCCGCCGAGGATGGCGT
>DASWZP010000255.1:0-5682 GCA_036404395.1 Bryobacteraceae bacterium
GCTGGTGATCAAGCGCGGCGAATATGGCGCCGTCCTCTTCCATGGGGGCGATCACTTTATCGCCCCCGGCTATCTGCTCGAGGAAGTTTTCGATCCCACTGGGGCGGGCGACAGCTTCGCGGGAGGCTTCATCGGCTATCTGGCCGGCCAGGGAGTGGCGGCCAAGGACGCGGACTTAGCCACGCTGCGCCGCGCCGTGATCTACGGTTCCGTGATGGGCAGCTTTTGTTGCGAGAGGTTCGGCGTCGATCGCTTCCGCTCTCTGACCCGGGAAGAAATCGACGCCCGCTTCCGGGAGTTCCAGTCCTGCACCCAGTTCTGAAATCGGGAACGTGGAAAGCCGCGTTGGCCGCCATCGGGCTCCTCGCGCTGGCCAGCGCCGTTGCCATCGCATTCTTCCACGCTCACGGCTGGCTGCTTTACTATGGCGATGCCGAAGCGCACCTGAACATCGCCCGCCGGATCGTGGATTCCCAAACGCCGGGCTACGACCAACTGGGCACGCCGTGGCTGCCGCTGCCACATATCTTGATGCTGCCGCTCGTGACGCATGACACGCTGTGGCACAACGGCCTGGCCGGCGCGATTCCCTCGGGCATCTGTTTCGTCGCTGCGGGCGCGTTCCTGTTCCTGGCCGCGCGGCGCGTGTTTGGCGCTGACGTGCCGGCCTTCGCCGCCGCCGCGGTCTTCGCCTTGAATCCGAACATGCTCTACCTCGGATCGATTCCCATGTCGGAACCGGCCTTTTGGGGATCGTGGATGGCGCTGCTCTACGCAACGGTCCGATATCGCGATACGGGAGGCTGGGGCGCCGTATTGGGAGCCGGCGTGGCGGCGTCGATGGCCGCGCTGAGCCGGTACGAAGGATGGTTTTTGATTCCGTTCGCCGCCATCTATTTCGCGCGGCGCAAATTCAGCGCCGGCGTCGTCTTCGGCGTTCTGGCCAGTCTCGGCCCGCTGTACTGGTTGGGGCACAACTGGTGGCTGCAAGGCGACGCGCTCTATTTCCTGCGCGGCGCGGGTTCAGCCTTCGCCATCCAGGGAGATGCGCCCTATCCCGGCAAGGGCGATTGGTGGGCGGCGCTGTACTATTTCCGTCACGCGGCCAAACTGGGCGCCGGGCCGGTGCTGGCGCTGGCCGGGTTGGCGGGCGTGGTGGCTGCGCTCGCCAAGCGCGTCTTCTGGCCGCTGCTGCTTCTCGCGCTGCCGGGCGCGTTTTACGTCTGGAGCATGCACAGCTCGCGCACGCCCATCTTCATTCCCACGCTGTGGCCCTATTCTTATTACAATTCGCGTTACGGCTTGGCCGCCGTACCGCTGTTGGCGTTCGCGGTGGCCGCTCTGGTTTCCGTGATTCCGCGCGGCGCGCGCGCCTGGTGCGCGGCTGCGTTGGCGCTGGCATGTGTTGCGCCGTGGCTCGTCCAGCCGCGGCCGAAGAACTGGGTGACGTGGCAGGAGTCGCTGGTCAACTCCGAGGCGCGGCGCGATTGGACGCACCAGGCCGCGCAATACCTGGCCTCGCATTACGTCTTAGGTTCAGGTATTATCACAACGTCCGGGGATATTACGGGAGTTTATCGCGAAGCCGGGATCCCGCTGCGCGAGACCTTCACCGGCGATAATGGCCTGCCCTGGCTGGCCGCGGTGAAACGCCCCGACTTGTTCTGGTGGCAGGAGTGGGCCGTGGCGATAGCCGGTGACGACGTCGGAAATTCGATTCGCAGCGCATCGCAATACGGCATCCGCTACCGGCTCGAAAAAGTGATTCCGGTAAAGGGTGCGCCGGCGATCGAAATCTACCGGCGCACGGGAGGCAATCGTGGTACCTCATGAAAGAACAACGACGGCTTTTGACTTGCCGGGCTTCCGCACCAAGCGGAACTTCGGCGTGGTGCGCGGAATCATCGTCCGCTCACGCTCCATTTTCGGCACCATCGGCGCGGGCCTGCAAACCATCGTCGGCGGCAACATCTCGATATTCAGCAATCTGTGCGAGCAGACCCGCAACCAGGCCTTCGACCTCATGCTGGAGCACGCCGGCCAGTTGGGCGCCAATGCCGTGATCGGCGTTCGCTACGATGCCACCGAGGTGATGCAGGGCGTCACGGAGGTGCTGGCCTACGGCACTGCCGTCGAGGTCGAGCCGCTGGCGTAATCAACCGCGCATCGGAGCCGCGACCATAGGGAGCGGTTACGGAGTGAGCCCCGATGATGATTCCTTTCACCAAAGCGCACGGCGCGCGGAACGACTTTCTGCTCACCTGGCGGCGCGATGCGCCGGGCGGCGGCTATCCGGCCATCGCGCGCGCCATCTGCGACCGGCACACCGGCATCGGCGCCGATGGCTGGATGCTGATCGATCCGCCGCAGGATGCGCAGGGGGATGGCGCCATCGAGCTGTACAATTCCGATGGCAGCGCTCCCGAGATTTCCGGCAACGGCACGCGCTGCGCCGCCGCGTTCCTGATTCATCACGGCCACGCGGCTGGCGTGGTCCGCATTCGCACCGGCGCGGGCGTCAAGACGCTCCGGTTATTGGAACGCGACGGCCGGGAATTCATGTTCGAAATGGATATGGGGTCCGTGGCGATCCTGGCCGAACGCTTCGCCCTGCCGCTGGCGAGTGGTCCGCGCGACGTCACGCTGATTGACGCCGGCAATCCCCAATGCGCGGTGCCGGTGGCCGATTTCGATTTCGATTGGCGCGCCATGGGAGCGGAAATCGAGCGTCACCCGCATTTCCCCAACCGCACCAACGTCTCCTTCGTCAAACCCGTGGATGCGCACTCGATCGACGTTCGCTTCTGGGAGCGCGGTGCGGGCGAAACCATGAGTTCGGGCACCGGTTCCACCGCCGCGGCGGTGGCCGCCGTGGCGCGCGGCATGGCGCAATCGCCGCTGCGCGTACTCACGCCGGCGGGGCCGCTGGACGTCCGCATCGAAGAAGACGTCTTCCTGCGCGGCCCCGCCGTGCTGGTGGCGGAAGGCTTCTTCTTCGCCGTGTGAGAGAATAGCGGTTGGATGCCCGAAACCCTTTTAGCCGATCACCCAACCGCTCAGCTTTTGCAGCACAAGATCCTCGAGAAGCGCGCCCGCGTGGGAATCGTGGGACTGGGATACGTCGGATTACCGCTGGCCGTGGAGTTCGCCAGGGCCGGATTTACCGTAACCGGAATCGACATCAGCCAGGAGAAAACCAGAAGGGTCAACGCCGGCGATTCCTACGTCGGCGACATTCCCAGCGACACGCTCCAGCCGCTGGTGGAATCCGGCAAGCTGCGCGCGACGAGCGATTTTTCGGCCGTGCTGGAGCTCGACACCATCAACATCTGCGTGCCGACGCCGCTGAGGAAAACCAAGGACCCGGACATGAGCTTCATCGTCAGCTCGTGCCAGGAAATCGCCCGTCATTTTCACGCGGGCCAACTGGTGATACTCGAATCCACCACTTATCCCGGCACCACGGAAGAGGTCGTGCTGCCCATCCTGGCGAAGTCCGGTCTGGAAGTGGGCCGCGATTTCTTTCTCTGCTTTTCGCCCGAGCGCGTCGACCCCGGCAATCCAAAATTTCAGACCGCCAACATTCCCAAAGTGGTGGGCGGTTGCACGCCTGCCTGCACCGAAATGGGCCGCCTGTTGTACTCGCAGGCCCTGGAGCAGGTGATACCGGTAAGCTCCACGCAGGTGGCCGAGATGGTCAAGCTGCTCGAAAACACTTTTCGCATGATCAACATCGGCCTGGTGAATGAGATTGCGCTGATGTGCGACCGCATGGGCATCAACGTGTGGGAAGTGATCGACGCCGCGGCCACCAAGCCTTTCGGCTTCATGCCGTTCTATCCCGGCCCCGGCCTGGGCGGCCATTGCATCCCGATCGACCCGTTCTATCTTTCCTGGAAGACCAAGCAGGCCGGCATCGAGGCGCGCTTCATCGAGCTGGCCGGATACATCAATGGCCAGATGCCGCATTTCGTGACCGACAAGGTGCAGAATGCGCTCAACGACGCCGGCAAGCCAGTCAAGGGATCGCGCATCCACGTGATGGGCGTGGCCTACAAGCGCAACATCGACGACATGCGCGAATCGCCGGCGCTCGACGTATTGCTGCTGCTGGAACGCCGCGGCGGCATCGTCAGCTACAGCGACCCGTACGTTCCCCACCTGCGCCTGGACGGACTGCAACTCGATGCTCAACCCGAATCCGCCGCCGCGGACGCCGATTGCGTGGTGATTATCACCGACCACACCGGTTTCGATTACAAGGCCCTGGTGGAGCGCGCGCCGCTGATCGTGGACACGCGCAACGCGCTCAAAGGCTACACCTCACCGAAAATCGTGCGATTGTGAGAGCCGTGGCGCGGGCGAGGTAGGACAGACGATCGGTTTTTGTCGTCTGTCAAGCTGTTGCGTTTGAGCGAAGCATGACAGACCACGAAAGGCGATGGTCTGTCCTACCTCGGCGCGCGCCGCGCTTCACCCACGTTCCAGTTTGTAAACCGTGATCTCCGGCGGCGCGCCGATGCGGATGGGCACCCCGATCGTGCCAATGCCGCGATTCACGTACAATTGCCCGCCCGGTTTTTGGAACAGACCAGCCACGTAGGGCGTCGCCAGCCGGCTGGGGGCGATTTCCGGGCTGATGAATTCGAGCGCCGCTTGGCCGCCGTGCGTGTGCCCCGCCATGCTCAGGTCAATGCCCAGTGCGGCCGCGCGGTCGAATGTGTCCGGGTTGTGGCTGAGCAAGATGTTGACTTGGCCGCGGGCGATCAGGGGCTCGATATTTCCCAGAATGCGTTTCACCGGCGCCGAAGGGCCAAAGCGGTGGCGGCTTTGGAAATCGACGCCGATCAGGTTGAACCAGTCGCTGCCCACCGTGATGGCGACGCTCGCTCCGCGCAGTATGCGCACCCCGCCGGCGGCGAACAAGCTGCTAATGGAATCTTCCACGCGCGCCCACGCGTCATGGTTGCCCAGGCAGCCATAAACGCCGAAGGGCGCGCGCAGCCCGGCGAGCGCTTCCACCACCGAATATTGAGTGCCCGCGTCGAAGGTGACGTAGTCGCCCGTGAGCACGGTCAGATCCGGCTTCTGTGCGTTGGCGATGGCGGCGAACTTGCGAATCTGCTCTCCGGTCATGAACGGCCCGATGTGGATGTCGGAAAGCTGCGCGATGCGAAAGCCGTGAAACGCGGGCGGCAGGTTGGCGAGGCGGATGGGCCGTTCCACCGTCTCCAGGTTGAGGCGGCCGTAGAGCAGGCCGTAGGCGCCGCCCAGGAATGGAGCGGCGGTCACCACGCGGGTGGTCTGCGCGAGAAAATCGCGCCGCGCCGGCGATGCGATTTCGGCGCGCCCGCGCAACCGCCTCGCTGCCGCGCGCACGCCGGCCAACATCCCAAACGGAATCGCTAGCAGGAATCCCAGCATCGAGCTGGCGATCCACCAGGCGAACGGCGCGGTCAGCAGCGCATCGCGCACGGTCATGTGTACCGGCTCCGGCCGCCGCCCAAACTCGCCCAGAGTGTACACGAACATCGCCACCAGAATCGCCGGGATGGCCGCGCATACCAGTCTGCGAAGCGCGCGGGACTTGATCTTTCGCCGCGCCAGACGCACCCCCCGCCAGACCCAATACAACTGCGAAGAGCCGAGGATCAGAAGAATGATTGCGAAAAAGGACATCGG
>DASWZP010000256.1:0-1988 GCA_036404395.1 Bryobacteraceae bacterium
GCCGTCCACCGAGTCTACCGGCCGCAGCACCACGGAATCCGGCGCACCGCCCGCGCCCAGTGGAATCAGGATCACCGGAAACTGCCACACCGTGGCGTCAAAGCCGCTCTCGTGCGAGATCCGCCGCACGATGGCGTCGGCTCGGCGCAGCCGCTCGATCCGTTCCGGCGTGAGGGAACTGGGCCGCACCCGCATTTCCGCGAGCGGAACGCGCGGGGCCACGGCAGCGATCACGCGGTTGACACCGCTCAGGCGGTTGATCAGCGCGGTGGCGCGCTCGTGATCGAGCTCATCGATCGCCAGCACCGGCGCGTAG
The DNA here is from genome assembly GCA_036404395.1 of Bryobacteraceae bacterium. GTDB lineage: Bacteria > Acidobacteriota > Terriglobia > Bryobacterales > Bryobacteraceae > Bog-375. Next base: position 317 of record DASWZP010000256.1, read on the forward strand.
CTGCGCGAATCGCCTTGCACGCCCACCGAATGGACCGGAATGACGAACCCCTCCGCGGTAGCGCTCATCGCCGCATCCGATTCCGCGCAAAGGCAGCGAATCGCCAGACCGGGACCGGGAAACGGATGCCGTTCGAGCAACTCGGCGGGCAGGCCCAGCTCACGGCCCACCTCCCGCACCTCGTCCTTGTAGAACGATTTCAGCGGCTCCACGATGCGCCCGCTTTCCATCAGCTTCTGAATGCCGGCCACGCGGTTATGGTGGGTCTTGATGACTGCTGCCTTGGCGGTGCCGCCCGATTCGATGGTGTCCGGGTAGATGGTGCCTTGCCCGAGTATCCAGTTCTCCTCGAAGATGTGGCGCGCCTCGATGATGCGTTCCTGCACGCGCACGAACTCTTCGCCGATGATGTGCCGCTTGCGTTCGGGATCGGTGACTCCGGCGAGCGCGCCCAGAAACCGGTCGCCCGCCTGCTCCACGGTGATCCCCAGGCGGCTCACGAAATCGGTTTCGCCTTCGCGCATCAGGCCGGTATCCACGTAGACCCCGCGCACGCGGCCGGCGCCGAGCGCGCGCGTGCACAGAGTGTACGCCACGCTCGAATCCACGCCTCCGCTGACGAAGAAGAAGACGCTGCGTCCGCCCACGGTGTCGCGGATTTCCTGTTCCAGCATGGGCACTCGCCCGCGCGGCTCCCAATCCGGGACGCATCCGCAAACGCCGAAGACGAAATTGCGCAGATACTCGCGGCCGCGCAGCGTGTGCACCACTTCCGGATGAAATTGCACACCGTAGAGCTTGCGCTCCGCGGCGGCAATGGCAGCCACCGCGCACGTATCGGTGCGCCCGACAACCGTGAAGCCCGCCGGCGGCGCCGCCACCACGTCGCGATGGCTCATCCAGATCTGCTGCCGCCCGGCGAGGCCGGCGAACAGCGGGTCGTCGACTTGGTCGAGTTCGAGCGTGGCCAGGCCGTACTCGCCCTTTTCGCCCCGCGTGACCGTGCCGCCCAAAAGGTACGCCATCAGTTGCTGCCCGTAGCAGATGCCGAGCACGGCCTGCCCGGTCGAAAAAATCGCCGGGTCGGCGGTGGGGCTTTCGGGATCGTATACGCTGGCCGGTCCGCCCGAGATAATGATTCCCTTGGCCGCGGCCAACTCGCCGGCCGGAGTCTCGCTGGGACGCACCTCGGCGTACACTCCCAGGTCACGCACCTTGCGAGCCTCCAGGTGACAATATTGCCCGCCGGCGTCCAGCACGATGATTTGTGGATTGGGATTCAAGTAAAGATAGTAGCAAGAGCGCGGCTGGCCGGGAGCGGTAACGCCGCCGGTCTTGCCGCCGGTGTTTTCAGAACGGACGTGGTCAAGCGCGCACGAGAAAGGAACCGGCGGCAGGGCAGGACCGCCGGCGTTACGGGGCCCGCCTCGCGCGGTACACCGTGGTGGCCGGGTTGAAGTGCCGCCAGTCGAACCAGTAGTCCTTGATCGATTCCACCCGCTCCAGGCAGACGCCGTTCGATTTGCCGGACACGGCGCAGCCTTGAAAATTCCACTCGCTGCCGGTGGCGCTGTCTATGAGAAGCGCCGCGGGCGAAGCGGATTGCCCGGCCAGCACGCGATAGAAATCCGCCGCCGCCAGGCCCGGAATGCGCCGCCGGAAAGCGCGCACG